>DASXGF010000444.1:0-13221 GCA_036489275.1 Myxococcaceae bacterium
GTACTGGACCAGCACCGTGCCGCCCGAGGAGACGTAGTCCATCAGCTTCTGGTGCAGTGGCTCGAGCTGCGGCTCGACGTTGAAGGCGCGGATGCCGAACACCAGCGCGTCGAAGCGCGAGAGCGAGCCGTCGCGCAGGTCGCCCACCGAGAGCGGCGTCACCTCGTAGCCGGCTTGCCGGAGCGCCTCGGGCACCTCGTCACCCGGGCCGGGGACGTAGCCGATGCGCCGCTTGGCGTGCGCCACGTCCGCGCGGGTGAGCTGGACGGTGGCCGGAGGCAGCCAGGTCTGGATGGGGATGTGCGAGGCGTCGATGCGGTGCAGCCCGCGGTCAAAGCGATGCCCGTTCACCGTGGCCACCGCGCGGGCCGTGCCCCGGGCAGCGGCGCGAGGCGGGGTGACGGTGAAGCGGACCGTCGTCGCTCCTCCCGCGGCGACGGTGAAGGGCGCGTTCGCCGGCTGCGCAGAGAATCCGGGAGGCAGCTCGAGCGCCAGAGTGCCCGAGGCACCGCGGATGCTGCGCAGCGTGACGTCCAGCGGGCGGGCCGCCGCGTCCGGGAAGAGCAGCATCCCGTTCGAGGTCTCCACCGTCACCGCGGGCAGCACCTCGAGCCGCCGGTAGCGCTCGCCCAGCACCGGGTCGGTCCACTTGTACGCCACGGGGCGCCGCACGGTGATGGACTCGCCGCCGAAGGCGAGGACCACCTCGGCCTCCAGCGGCGCCGGCTCCTCGGGAAGGCCGATCCACGCCGGCTCGCGCACCGGGTAGAGACCGGCCTCCGGCGCCTCCAGCCAGGCCGGATTGGACAGCCTCGTGTCCGCCGGGACCTCGAAGGCCGTCTTCGACTCGACCGGAACGCCGGCCTTCAGCGGCGTGGCCCCGAGCAGCGAGCGTGTTCCCAGCTTCACCGAGCTGACCGACACCTGGGCCGGGCGTCGGAGCAGCACGTTCGTGGTGAGGCTGACGCTGCCGCCGGGAGAGGTGCTCGTCTTGTCGGCCGTGACGTCGGCGAAGAGCCCGGCGCAGGCGACCACCGTGGCGTCGAGCTCGGCGAGCTTCTGCTCCTTCCACGGGTTCTCGGGCATCTTCCGGAGCTCGGCCCGGGCGGCGAGGAGCGCCGGGATGGACGCCTCGGGACTCCCCGTATGGAATGCCTGGCGGGCGCGCTTCAGCTCGGCCACCAGGCGCGCGCTTCCCGGAACCCGCGACCAGTCCGTCACCACGCCGTCCAGTGGGCTCCCCTTCATCGGCTCGCCGGCCAGCGGATGGAATGCCTCGGGCGTCGGCCCACGGCGGCGCGGTGCCCCGAAGCCCTGGCTCTTGTGGTTGCTGCGGCTGTCCGCGGCCAGCTCTGGATAGGAGAGCCCCAGCCACGGGTCGTACTCTCCGACGTCGAGGTGCGGCAGCGTCGCGAGCTCGGCGTCGGACTTTCCGAAGAAGCCGCTCTCGTTCCACACTACCCGCCGCGCCTTCCACGGCCCGAGCCGGCGGTGCTCGGCGTCCGGCATGTACGACGGGTCCGCGGCGAGGGTGAACGCCTCCACCGTCAGCTTCGCCGAGGCGGTGTGGTGGCCGTGGGTGTCGCCGTCCTCGGGTGGGAAGCGGGTGATGACGACGTCGGGCCGCAAACGGCGGATGGCGAGGACGACGTCGGCCAGCACCGCGTCGTGCCCCCAGATGCGCAGCGCCTCCTCCGAGCTCTTCGAGTAGCCGAAGTCGCGCGCGCGGGTGAAGAGCTGCTCGGCTCCGTCCATCCCCCGCGCGGCGAGCAGCTCCTGGGTGCGGATGAGACCCAGCCCCGGTCCCAGCTCGGGTCCGATGAGGTTCTGCCCACCGTCGCCCCGCGTCACCGACAGGTAGCCGGTTCGAAGCAGCGAATGGTTGGAAAGGTAGGCCAGGAGCCGGGTGTTCTCGTCGTCAGGGTGGGCTGCGACGTAGAGGACGCCACCCACGACCAGCAACCGATCGAGCCAGCGTTCCAGCCGCGCTCCATCGGGCTGGGAGGGGCGCAGGGTGGGCGCAGCGTTCGCGGTGGACAGCAGCAGGGAGAGGGCCATCGGGGCAAGCGCGGCTCGGCGCGCGCGTTTGGACGGGTGCATGGGCACTGGTACGGTGCAATCTGGCATGGCTTCCGACTTCTTCGCGCAGTTCATCGCCGGGGAAGCAGACGCCGCAGCGCTTCTTCCTTCCCGGCCGATGGACCCCGCGGCGTGGGACGAAGCCGCGGCGCGCGCGGGGCGCCGCCGGACGATGCAGGGAGTGGTGGCGGAGCTGCAGCGACAGGCAGCCGCGCTCCCGCCGTCACCTTCCCGCGACGCGGCCATCGCCGCGCTCGACCGCCCGGGCGCTACCTGCGTCGTCACCGGGCAACAGGTCGGGGTCTTCCTCGGTCCGATGTACACGGTGCACAAGGCCGCCAGCGCGGTGGCGCGGGCACGGTGGCTGGCCGAACGCTCGGGCCGCCCGTGCATTCCGGTCTTCTGGCTGCAGACCGAAGACCACGACTGGGCCGAGGTGGCCCGCTTCGACGGCTTCGTCCGCGGCGCCTGGATCCGCGGAACCCTCGCCGCGGAGGCAGGCACCGACGACAGGATGTCGCTCGCCCACCGCCGGCTCGGGTCCGACGTCGAGGTCCAGCTCGGGAACGTCTCCCGCGCCCTGGCGCCGCTCCCCCACGGGCCGGAGGTCTCCTCGCTCCTCGCGCGCCACTACGTGGCAGGACGGTCTCCCGGCGCGGCGTTCGCCGGCGTGCTGGCCGAGCTCTTCGCCGACGAGGGGCTGGTGCTCCTCGATCCGCGCACCCCGGCGATGGCTGCGCGCGCGGCGCCGGTCATCGAGCTCGCCCTCGACGAGGGGGACGCCATCGGCGCGCTGCTCGCCGAGCGCGCCGCAATGTTGGAGGCTCGCGGCTTCCAGGAGCAAGTGCCCACCCGGGCCGAGGCCTCGCTGGCCTTCTTCCACCCCTCCGGGCCGGAGGGTCCGAGGTTCCGGCCCGACCGGGACGGCGACGGACTCTGCACGCCGCTGGGACGGGTGTCGCGCGCGGAGCTGCGGGCCCGTCTCGCCGCCGACCCGCTCTGCTTCAGCACCTCGGCGCTGCTCCGCCCGCTGGTGCAGGACACGCTCCTGCCGACGGCGGCGTACCTCGGCGGCCCGGCGGAGTGCACCTACTTCGCCCAGCTTCCTCCGGTGTACGCCCGCGCCGGCCTCGAGCTGCCGATGATCGCACCGCGCGCACGCTTCCGGGTGGTGGACCCGTGGACCGCCGCGGTGCTGGACGGCCTCGGCCTGCAGCCCGAGGACGCGGAGCAGCCGGTGCATGCGCTCGCCGCGAGGCTCCACGCCTGGCCCTCGTGGATGGATGGCGGGGTTCGCGACCGGCTGATGGGCTCCGTCGAGCGACAGCTCGAGGCGCTCCGTCCGGAGGCGGCGGCGCTCGACCCCGCGCTCTCGCGCGCCGTGGACAAGACGCGAGCCCACGTGGCCCGGGGCGTGGACCGGTTCATCACCCGGCTGCAGCGGGCGGCGCTGGTCCGGAGCGGCGAGGGCACCGGCTTCCTCGAGGCGCTGACCCGGGTGACCACCTCGCTCCACCCCGCGGGCCGACCTCAAGAAAGGGTGCACGGCTTCTGGGGCGTCGCCGCCGAGGTCGGGCCGCGCGCCCTGGTCTCCAGCCTGGTCTCCGCCGCGGCTTCGCTCTCCCCCGAGCTCCGGACGGTGCGGCCGTGAGCGGGCTCGGCGTGGGCATCGCCTGCTTTCCCACCGTCGGTGGAAGCGGCGTCGCGGCCTCGCAGCTCGCGATGCAGCTCGCGGCGCGGGGCCACCGGATCCACGTCTTCTCCTCCGCGGTTCCCGTCCGCCTGGCCGGCGACGGACCGTGGACGGTGCACCTCGTGGAGAGCTCGCCACGGCCCGCGCCCGGCGCGGTGACCCGGCCGCTCGCGCTCGCCCAGGAGATGGCCGCGGTGTCGGCGCGCGAGTCCCTGGACGTTCTGCACGTGCACTACGCCCTGCCCCACGGCCCGGCGGCGTTGCTCGCCCGGGAGCAGCTGCGCCGCCAGGGCCGGCGCGCTCCGGTGCTGGTCACCACCCTCCATGGCACGGACGTGACCGGGGTGGGAAGCGACGCCGCCACCCGCGCACAGGTCCGCGACACGGTGCTGGGGAGCGACGTGGTCCTCACCCCGTCGGAGTGGCTGCGCCGGCGAGCGGTGGAGCTGCTCGCGCTTCCGGCCCACGTCCACGTCGAGGTGCTTCCCAACTTCGTGGACCCCGAGGCGTTCCATCCGCTGGACGACGGCTCGGGCGAGGTGCCGGCCCTGTTCCCGGCGCTGGACTGGACCCCGGCGCGCCGGCCGGCGGTGCTGCTGCACGCCTCGAACTTCCGGCCGGTGAAGCGGGTCGGAGACACGGTCCGTGCCCTCGCCGAGGTGCGGCGGGTCCGCCCCGCGGTCCTTGTTCTGGTGGGCGACGGCCCCGAGCGGGCCGACGTCGAGGCGCTGGCGAGCTCGCTCGGCGTGCGCGACGGGGTAGCCTTCCTCGGCGAGCGCCGGTCGCTGGGCGACCTCTTCGCCCACGCCGACGTGTTCCTGCTCCCGAGCGACCAGGAGAGCTTCGGGCTCGCCGCGCTCGAGTCGCTCGCCTCCGGCGTCCCGGTGGTGGCCAGCGACGTCGGAGGCGTGTCGGAGGTGGTGACCCAGGGCGAGACCGGGTGGCTCGTTCCGGCGCGCGACCCGACCTCGATGGCGCGGGCGGTGCTGTCGCTCCTCGCCGACCCGGCGCGAGCCACGGCGATGCGTCGCGCGGCGCGGCAGTCGGCCCTGGCCCGCTTCCGGCCGGGGCCCATCGTCCGGCGCCTCGAGGCCCTGTACGCCGAGGTGCTCGCCCGGCGGTCCACGGGCTCGACATCGTCGGTCTGAGACCGTGGATCACCGGGGCGGACGGTGGGAGGGTCAGGCGTCCGCCCATGTCCTCGCTCGGCACGATGATGGACTTCCCGCTCACCCTGGACCGGGTGCTTGCCCGGGGCGAGCGGATGTTCCCCGAGGTCCCGGTGGTCTCACGCCTCCCGGACCGCTCGCTGCACCGGACCACCTACGGGGCGGTGGCGAAGCGAGCCCGGGCGCTGGCCGAGGCGCTGGCCCGGGCCGGTCTCTGCCCGGGCGACCGCGTGGCGACGCTGATGTGGAACCACGCCGCGCACCTGGAGACCTACCTCGGGGTCCCGCTGGCCGGCGGGGTGGTCCACACGCTCAACCTCCGCCTCTCCCCCGAGGAGCTGGGCTTCATCGTCGGGCACGCGAACGACCGCTTCGTGCTCGTCGACGAGGTGCTGCTGCCGCTCTGGGAGAAGGTCCGCCCGCGCGTGGCCGTGGAGAAGGCGGTGGTGGTCTCGGCCTCGCAGGGCGGCGAGTACGAGGCGCTGCTCGCCACCGCCACCGGTCGCTGGACTCCGCCGCCGCTCGCGGAGAGCGACCCCTGCGGCATGTGCTACACGTCCGGGACCACCGGGCAGTCGAAGGGCGTCATCTACACGCATCGCAGCACGATGCTGCACACGCTCGCCGCCGGGCTCCCCGACGTCCTGGGCATCCGGCGCGCCGACGCGGTGATGCCGGTGGTCCCGATGTTCCACGCCAACGCCTGGGGCCTGCCTTACGCCTCGGTGATGGCCGGAGCGAGGCCGGTGTTCCCGGGCCCGACGCTCGATCCCGAGTCGCTGCTGGACCTGATGGTCAGCGAGCAGGTGACGATGTCCGCCGGGGTGCCCACGGTGTGGATCGCCGTGCTCGAGGCGCTCGACCGCGAGCCGCACCGGTGGCCGCTCGCACCCGAGCTGCGGTTGATCGTTGGCGGCTCGGCGGCGCCCGAGTCGCTGCTCCGCGGCTTCGACCGTCACGGAATCACCGTGCTGCACGCCTGGGGGATGACCGAGATGTCCCCCCTCGGCTCGGTGTGCCACCTCGGGCCGGAGGCGCCGTCGCTGGACGAGGCCGACCGGTACCGGCAGCGCGCGCGCCAGGGCCGCGCCTCACCGCTGGTGGAGATCCGCGCGGTGAACGAGAGCGGCGAGGTGCCGTGGGACGACCGGACCATGGGCGAGCTCCAGGTACGCGGCCCGTGGGTGAGTGCCCGCTACCACGACAACGAGGAGGCGAAGGACCGCTGGACGCCCGACGGCTGGTTTCGCACCGGCGACGTGGTGACCCTCGATGGCACCGGGAACATCAAGCTGACCGACCGCACCAAGGACCTGGTGAAGTCCGGCGGCGAGTGGATCTCCTCGGTGGATCTGGAGAACGCGCTGATGGGGCACCCCGCGGTGAAGGAGGCCGCGGTGGTGGCGGTGGGTCACCCGCGCTGGGGCGAGCGCCCGCTCGCCACCGTCGTGCTCAAGACGGGTGCCCGGGCGACCGAGGCCGAGCTCCAGGAGTGGCTGCGGCCGAAGTTCCCGAGGTTCTGGATCCCCGACGCCGTCGTCTTCGCCGAGGCCATTCCCCGCACCTCGGCGGGCAAGTTCAAGAAGTCCGAGCTGCGGGAGATGTACACCGGCTGGAAGTGGAGGACCCCTTCCAGCTGACGCCGGGTCGAGCTCGAGAACCAGAGATCGAGGAGCGCTCCGAAGGCTGGAGCTGGACGACTTCTCCTACTTCCAGCTGACCAGCGCCTTGGCGACGTCGTCCGCCGCGAAGAAGTTCGTCGGCGAGGCCTTCCCCAGCGTCTGCGCCTTCTGAGCCAGCGCGAGCGCCTCGGAGTTCTTCCCCGCGGCATGGAGGAGCTGGGCCTTGGTCCAGACGTTGTTCCAGGTTTCCTTGAGGCTGATGGAGCGGTCCACCAGCTGCATCGCCAGCGCAGGCTCGGTGCTGGCGCCGAGCAGGTAGCGGGCAGCGGCGTTGTACGGCCCCCACTCGTCACTCTTGAGCGCGCGGATCTGCGCCATGACCCTGTCCTTGGTCCCGGTGGTGAACTTCACCCCGACCCGCTGGGTCTCCCACTCCATCGCCAGGGTGCCCTTCTCCTCGTCGAAGTCGATGACGGTGAAGGCCAGCCTTTCCCGAAGCGGGATGGTGGACACGGTCGCCGGGACCCGGAGCGCGTCCTCGCTCTGCTTGTACTCGTCCGAGCCGGCCTGCTTGAGGTTCTTGCTGAGGATGAACGTCCATCCCGACTTCTGCGGGAGGAGGAACACGCAGTAGCTCCCCGCGGCGACCGGCTTGCCCTCGATGGAGATCGGGGTGGAGACGGTGAGCTTCGAGCACTCGTTGGCGCCGGCGCGCCAGACCTTGTCAAAGGGAACCACCTCGCCCCAGATCTTCCGGCCCTTCACTCCGGGGGCCGAGTAGGCGACGGTGATCTCGGTGGTCCCCACCGTCTGGGTGACAGACCCGTTCGGGCTGGGACGAGGAAGGTCGAGCTTCGACGTCGTCTGGGCGAACGCGGCGCCGCCGACGGTGAGGGCGAGGAGAACGAGACGGGTGCAACGCAGCACGGGTGCCTCCCGGGCATCGAGGGGGGCGCAGCATAGCCAAGTGGCGGGCCGGGAGGCGGGCGAAGTCACTGGCAGATCTGACTGCAGCTCGCGGGCGTCACCTCGTTGGAGACGTCGGTGCACGACTCGCCGGCGTAGGCGTTGATGCAGGCCGAGGCGTTGGAGGCGTTGTAGCTCTTGCCGCTCGGACAGGCCGTCCCGGCGGCGGTGCAGTTTCCGGAGAGCGCGGTGACGCACGCCGCGCTGGTTCCGTACGCCTGCGCCGACTGGGTGGCGTTGCACTGGAAGAGCTTGTTGCAGAGGGTCGTGAAGAGGTTCTTGCAGGCGGCGACCGGGTCCGAGGTGTCGCCGGCGGCGCCGTTGGATCCACCGCACCCGAGCAGGGCGGCGAGGACGAGAGCAGACAGCGTGCGATGCATGGGAGAACTCCTGTTCGAGTGAAGGTCAGTGAAGGGTGAGGTTGAGGTGGCAGGACACGTCGGAGTTCATGATCACGGAGGTGTACGGCCCAGTCCCGGAGCACCCGACGGTCCAGCTGATGTCGTAGGACTGGATGTCTCCGGAGCTCGGATAGCCGTGGAGGCTCACCCCGCTTCCGGCAGGGAAGGCGTGGCTCAAGGTGTTGGGTGAAGCGTTGTCGGTCACGTCGATCCCCGCTGGGACGCTGGTGATGTGCCCGCCGTGCGCCGGGTCGAGGTGGACGGTGAGCACGAAGCTCGTCGGCGGAGGGTGGGTGCCCGCATCGGTGCCGCCTTCGTTCGCGACGGTGCTCCCGGTGGAGGAGGGGAGTGGGCAGGCGTCGAAGACGAAGTAGGCGCCGGCGACGACGCTGCAGCCGTCGACCCAGTAGGGGCTGGTCCCGCTCGCCGCGAAGCCCGAGGGATCTCCGACCCCGCCGAAGCTCCCCCCGACGATCGCCCCGCTCACCCCGGTGCCCTGGGTCAGTGCACCGGTGGACGGGTCGAGCTGGAAGGGGATGAGGTTGCCGTTCTGATCCACCGCATAGACGAACTGGCCCTGGGGCTCGGCCACCACCGCCATGGGGCCGACCATCGAACCGGCCCCGGTGACGAGACCTCCGGCGAACGCGAGCCCACCGCTGCCGTCGTCGACGGAATAGACCTCGAGGTTCCGGTTGGAGAACGGCTGCTGCTTTCCGACGTAAAGGAACCGCCCCTCGGAGTCGACGGCGAGCGACGTGGGCTTGCTCTGCACGGTGATCCCGGACTTCAGCGAGAGCACGCCGGTGTTCCAGTCGAGCGCGTAGGTCTGGACCGTGTCGCTGCTCAGGCTCGCCACGAAGGCGAACCTGTCGTTGGGGTCGACCTTGATGCCCCAAGGCGCCGTCCCCGTCGGCGCCGAGCCGATGGGTCCGCTCAGCTCTCCGGTGACCGGATTGACCGCGAAGGTCTTCACCGTCTCGAAGAAGGTGTTGCCCACCGGGGTGGAGGTCCGGAACATGTACGTCACGTAGGCGAAGTGCCCGCCCACGCTCAGGGCGACCGCGGTCGGCGCCGCTCCGCCCGAGTCCGCGGTCCGGGTGGGAGCGGAGAGCGTTCCGTCGGTCGAGTCGATGGTGAAGACCGAGAGGTCGGTGTCGTCGGTGCTGCCGAACCGATCGTGGTTGACGACGTAGAGGAACTTCCCGGTGGGATGGATGACCGCGGCGACTGGCTCGCCGGCCGGAGAGTCGGCCGAGGCCTTCTGGGTCTGGATGGGCCCGGAGATCGCCCCGGTGGCCTGATCGAGCTGGTAGACCGAGATGCTGTTGGTGTCGATCCCGCTGGCCGCCTGGAACCCGCCGTTCACCACGTAGGCGAAGCGGCGCGACGGGTGCACCGAGATGGCGACCGGGATCTGCCCCAACGGCGCGCTGCTGGTGGCCGCGCCGAGGCCACCGTTCGCGTGGTCGATCCGGAAGCTCGTGACCTCGGGCCCGTTCGCCCCGGAGGTGAACGCGTAGACCATCCGAGGGCGGCTCGCGGCGTACCCGGGGAGGAACCAGGAGAAGCTCGCGACGTCGGCGACGAGGAATCCTCCGTCGACGGCGGTGGGGACCGGCGCGAAGCCTCCGTCGGGCTCCGCCTGGTAGAGCTGCGGCACGCCGTCCGTCGGCACCAGCGCCGGATCGAAGGGAATCCGGACCGTGGCCGGCAGGGCGAAGCTCGTGCCGTGGGGAAGCAGCGCATAGGGCGCGCCCGCGCTGAAGAGCGAGTCCGACGGAACCGGCGGCGCACCGGTGCCGTCCCGGTTCACCTCGATGAAGACCGGGGAAGGCAGCGCCCCGGCCGGGATGGTCACCTCGGCGCCGTACCAGCCCTTCACCGTCCCACCGCCAGGACCGACGCGCGCGCCCGTTCCCCCGTCGCTGCTCCCCGCGTCGGGAGGACCTGCGTCGGGGCCAGCGTCCCCCGGACCGCCCGCGTCGGGTCCGGCGTCGCTGCCGGAGTCCGGATGCTGCCCGGGCGGCTGGCTGTCGCAACCGGAAGCGACCAGGACGAGCACAGTGAGCAGGGTTCCGAGGTGTCGAGGCATCGAACGAAGCCTCCTCTCGTGAACCACGGTAGGAGCGGGCGTCCGGTGGTCGGCAGGTGCGCTTCGAAAATACCGGCTGGGCCACTGCACGGGCCTGGCATCCCGGCGCGAGGTGGGTACGCTGCGCCCCCCTCCGGAGGTGGTCCCTGACGACGCTCACGTTCCTTGCCGTCTCGATGTTTGCGGCGACACCGGCGCATCCCAGCGTGGAGGCAGCGCTCTCGGAGCTGAACCACCGGGTGGAGTTCAAGCGGGTGTCGATCTC
The DNA here is from genome assembly GCA_036489275.1 of Myxococcaceae bacterium. Classification (GTDB taxonomy): domain Bacteria; phylum Myxococcota; class Myxococcia; order Myxococcales; family Myxococcaceae; genus RPRB01. The sequence continues at coordinate 10,291 of DASXGF010000444.1, forward strand.
GCAGGACGGCCAGCAGCTGGCATGGGTGGAGGCGGCGCCGACGCCGGCCGGGCCCTCGGGCCGGCTGAAGATCATCCGCCTCGCAGGACGCGGAGGCGGCGCGCCGGTGCGCATCACCGCCGCTCGAGACGGGGCCGACCACGAGGAGGACGAGCCGGTCTTCTCACCCGACGGGAAGCGGCTGGCCTTCCTCTCCGATGCCGAGAAGAGCGGGCAGCCTCAGCTCTACGTGGCCGACGTCGGGAGCGGCGCGATTCATCGGATCACCACCGCCAGCGGGCACCTGGAGCGGCCCCTCTGGTCGCCGGACGGCAAGCGGCTGTCGGTGCTGTACCTGGAGGGCGAGGCGGACGCGGTCGGTCCACTCGGTCCCGCGGTCCGGGAGACCGGCGTCATCGGCTCGGTGGTCCGTGAGCAGCGCATCGCGCTCGTTCCGGCCGAGGGAGGCGCGCTCGCGCCGGTGTCACCGGAGGACCTGTTCGTCTACGAGTACGCCTGGAGCCCGGACGGCACGGCGTTCGCCGCCACCGGAGCGCACGGCTCGGGCGACGACAACTGGTGGAGCGCCGAGCTGTTCGTCATCCCCGTCTCGGGTGGCGTCGCGCGGGTGCTCCACCACCCGGCGCTGCAGATCTGCGAGCCCACCTGGAGCCCGGATGGCGCGCGCGTCGCGTTCATCGAGGGCCTGATGAGCGACTCCGGGGCGAACGGCGGCGACGTCCTCGTGGTTCCGGCCGGAGGCGGAAAGGCGCGCAACGTCACGCCGGGGCTGCGCGCCTCGGCCGTGCAGCTGTCCTGGACGCGCGAGGGAAGGCTCGTCGCGGTGGCCACCGTCGGTGGGGACAGCGCCTTCCTGCGCGTCGATCCCGACCGGCCGGGCACACCCGAGACCCTGTGGCGCGGCTCCGAGCAGGTGCTCGCGCGGTGGACGACCTCCGCGGCCTTCGCGGCCGACGGAACGACCGTGGCCCTGACCCGCGAGAGTGGGCTGCAGCCGCCCGAGGTGTGGGTGGGACCGGTCGGCCGCTGGACGCAGCGCTCGCAGGCCAACACCCGTCTGAAGAGCCCGGCCGCCCGCGTCGAGAGCATCCGCTGGAAGAGCGACAGCTGGGATGTGCAGGGCTGGCTGTACCTGCCGGCCGAGGACATCTGGCCGGGGAGGCGGCCGCTGGTGGTGAACGTGCACGGAGGCCCGGCGTCCGCGGCGAAGAACAAGTTCGACGAAAGAATCCTGCTCCTGGTCAGCCAGGGCTACGCCGTCCTCGCGCCGAATCCTCGCGGCAGCTTCGGGCAAGGAGAGGCCTTCACCCGCGCCAACGTGAAGGACTTTGGACACGGCGACTTCCGCGACATCCTCGCCGGGGTGGACGCGGCCGCGCGCAACGCCAGGGTGGACGGCACGCGGGTGGGGATCCGCGGCCACAGCTACGGCGGCTACATGGCGATGTTCGCCGTGACCCAGACCACGCGCTTCAAGGCGTCGATGGCCAGCGCCGGCATCGCCAACTGGTTGAGCTACACCGGGCAGAACAAGATCGACCAGTGGATGCTGCCGTACTTCGGCGCCACCGTGTACGCCGACCGGGCGATCTACGCGAAGAGCTCCCCGATGGAGTTCATCTCCCGGGTGAAGACACCGACCCTGGTGCTGGTGGGGGAGCGGGACGCCGAGTGCCCTGCGCCGCAGAGTTACGAGTTCTGGAAGGGGCTGAAGGCGTTCGGCGTTCCGACCGAGCTGGTGGTCTACGCCGACGAGGGGCACCACTACCGCGACCCCGCCCACGTTCTGGACGCCACCCAGCGAGAAGTGGCGTGGTTCGACCGATATCTCGGGAGCCCACGGCAGTCGCCGGCGCGCTGAGCGGGGGCCCCCCGAACAGCCTGCATGGCGCTCCGCCCCGAGGGGCCCCGGGTCGACCCGGTCGCGCACGTCTGGCATCCTGCGCGCCGTCGACCGCATGTCCGAACTGCCCCACAACCGAATCGACGACGTCCGGATCGCCCGCCTCCGGCCGGTCCTCCCTCCCGCCATCCTCATCGAGCAGCTGCCGCTCGGGCCCGACGCCGAGAGCTTCGTCTACTCGTCGCGGCGAGAGGTCAGCGCGATCCTCCACGGCATGGACCACCGGATGCTGGTGGTGGTCGGCCCGTGCTCCATCCACGACGTGGACGCGGCCCGGGCCTATGCCGAGCGCCTCGCGGCGGCCGAGCGCGGGCTCTCCGACGCGCTGCTCCTGGTGATGCGGGTGTACTTCGAGAAGCCGCGCACGCGGGTGGGCTGGAAGGGGCTGATCAACGACCCGCACCTCGACGGGAGCTTCCGGATCAACGAGGGACTCACCCTCGCGCGGGGGTTGCTGGTGGGGCTCGCCGATCAGCGCGTGCGCGCCGGCTGTGAGTTCCTCGACACCATCACCCCACAGTTCCTGGCAGACACCGTCTCCTGGGGAGCGATCGGCGCTCGGACGACGGAGAGCCAGGTGCACCGCGAGCTGGCCTCGGGCCTCTCCATGCCGGTGGGCTTCAAGAACGGCACCGACGGCAACGTGCGGATCGCCATCGACGCGGTGACCGCCTCCGGCCACCCTCACTGCTTCCTCTCGGTCACCAAGCAGGGGCTGGCGGCGATCGTCGAGACCAACGGAAACCCCGACACGCACCTCATCCTCCGCGGCGCGACCAGCGGCCCCAACTACGACGCCGGGTCGGTCGCCGCCGCCTGCACCGGGCTGCGCGAGGCCGGCCAGCGTCCGCGGCTGATGGTGGACTGCTCGCACGGCAACAGCGGGAAGGACCCCCGCCGGCAGATCGCGGTCGCCGCCGAGCTCGCCCGGCGCCGCGCGGAGGGCGACGACGCGGTGTTCGGGGTGATGCTGGAGAGCCACCTCGTCGAGGGGCGGCAGGCCCCCGCGCCGCGGAGCCAGCTGACGT
>DASXGF010000446.1:0-7038 GCA_036489275.1 Myxococcaceae bacterium
CCGCTGCTCTTCCTCGACACGGCGGGCAAGGGCTGGGAGGAGATCTCCCCGCCGGGTAGCGAGAGCCTGGAGAATCCCGGCGAAGCGGAGGTGGTGGTGGCCCGGGCGCGCGCGCTCCTCGCCGCCGGCCTCGACCCGGCGCAGATCGCCGTCATCACGCCGTACCGCGCACAGGCCGCGCGCATCTCCCCGGCGCTGGAGGGGCTCGGCGTCGAGGTGGACACGGTCGATGCCTTCCAGGGCCGCGAGGCCGAGGCGGTGCTCGTGAGCTGCGTCCGGAGCAACGCGGAAGGGCGGCTCGGCTTCCTCACCGATCTGCGCCGGATGAACGTCGCGCTGACGCGGGCCAAGGTGCACGCCTTCGTCGTCGGCGACAGCGCCACGCTCGGACACCATCCCTTCTACGCGGGTGTGATCGAGCGGGCACAGACACTCGGGGGCTACCGCAGCGCCTGGGAGTGGTCCGAGGCCGGCGACGCTGCAAAGTTTGCATAGCAGCGTCTGCAGACCGACAATTCAGGAAGCGTTGGGGCGCGTGCAACCCGCCGTCTTCCCGGGACCCGGGTCCGGCATGGCCCCTGCTTCGATTTCAGGTGGCGCGAATGGAACCCACCCCCGAGAACCCCGAGCTGCCCATCGTGCGGCAGGAGGAGGACATGTGGATCCTCCGCGTCGAGACGAACGGGAAGGTCCAGGAGTACCGCTGCAACAGCGAGGTCCAGGCCCGCGCGCTGGCGATCTTGCTGCTCCCGAGCAGCGGTGAGCCGACGCCCGACGCCGGCTCCGCGGTCTCCTGAGACGGCCGGGCGCCGGCTCAGCCGACCCGGGCGACCGGCCGTTCCGCCGACGGTTCCGGGACGTCCCAGCGTGGCGCGCGACCGTGGGCCACCGCGTCGAGCGTCCGCCGCGCGGGAAAGACGAAGAAGCGCAGGAGCAGGAGCTGGCCGAACGTGAAGACACAGACGTCGGAGACCAGCTTTGCCAGCACCACCGGCACGCCGAGCCGATCGTGGAGCGTCCGCACCAGCAGCGCGTGCACCACCATCCCCAAGCCGGTGCCGGCGACGAAGCGCAGCGCCTCCGGGAGCCATGCCCGGGCCGCGCTCTTGAACGCGTAGCGGCGGTTGCCGACGAAGGCGACGGTGCTGCCGACGGCAACGCCCAGCATCGCGCCCTGGGCCGTCGAGGCGTGGAGCCAGCGCATCGAGGCGAGGAGCACGCCGACATCGACGAGGGTGGCGACGGCCCCCACCATCAGGCTCGGAACGGCCCAGGAGCGCAGGGACCCGGACTCGCTGCCGCCGCGTGGACGCATCGTGCGGTGATGGACGTAGCAGCCCCACCCGAGGCCGTTCAAGCGGACACTTCTGCTCGTAACGGAAGCGTCACATCCGAGAGACCGCGGGCGAAGAGCTCGCGGTGGCCCAGCTCCGGAGCCCGCTCGAGGCGCTCGGCCCGGAGGACGTCGCGCAGGAGCGTGGTTCCCTCGGGAAGCTCGCGCATCGTCAGGAGACCGCGCTCCAGCCGGAGCGCCTCCGGCATGCCGACGTGGGGCGCGACGAGCCATGCGTCGTGGAGCGCGGGCATGGTGCAGGCGAGGACCCGCACCTCACCGGCGCGACCGGGCGCGACCTCCTCGACCGATTGTCTGAGATCGTGTCCCTCGGGCGGGGCGAAGAGCGCAGCCACGTCGACGTCGCCGCCGAGGAGCGCCTCGACGCAGGCCTGGTAGCTCCCGAGGAAGAGCTGCTGGCCGAAGAGCGTGCCCGCCTCGAGGCCCCGCTCCCGCAGCCACCCCATCGGGAGGAGATGCCCGGCGAGGGATGCGCGATCCACCCAGGCGGCGGTGGTCCCGCCCAGGGTCTCGAGCTGGAGGCTGGAGTCGGCCCGGACCAGGAGCGCCGAGCGCGAGCGCACCGAGCCGCGGCGGAGCGGCCGGGCGAGGATCCGCGCACCGAGCGCCTCGGCCCGCGCGGCCACCAGCGGCGGAGCCCAGGCCCCGTCCACCTCGCCACGGCGGAGGGCGTCGGTCAGCCCCTCGTAGTCGGGGTACGAGACCACCGCGACCGGCCGCCCCACGATGCCCGAGAGCACGCGGGTGAGCCGTCCCCCCGCGCCCGCCGCCGGTGCCACCGGGAGCGACGCAGGCAACCCGAAGCGGAAGAGGCTGCGGGGGCCGGTCACCTAGCCGACCTCCGCCCGGAGGCGGGCGACCTCGTCGTCCGCGAGGCCGAAGGTGGCCTGCAGCATGTCCAGCACCCGGAGCTCGGCCGCCGACGGCTTGCCCGAGGACTGCGCGATGCGGACCGCCAGACCGAAGGCCCGGACCCGCTGGGGGTGGGTGGTGAGGCCATGCGCGAGGACCCGCAGCCGCTCGGGCAAGCCCTGATCGGCGAGCGCCTGGACCGAATCGCTCAGGTACGACTGGGCGCGCGCGGCGTCGATCCCCTGGAACAGCGGATCGGAGGCGAGCGACTCGACGAGCGCGCGGGACTCGGCGGGCTTCACCTTCCCGTCGGCCGCGGTGACCAGCACCATCACCTCGGCGTAGAGGCGCTCCAGCGGCTCGCCCAGGACCTCGTTCAGCGAGCGCCCAGACTCGACCACGTCGACCAGCTCGGCCACCTCGTCCTCGGAGATGCCGAGGGCGGCCTGGAAGGTCTTGAGCAATCCCAGCTCGGCGCGGCTCGCCCGCTGGTCGGCGAAGGCGATGGAGGCGGCGAGGCCGAAGGCGAGGAGCCGGTTCTGGTGGGTGGGCAGCCGGTCGCGGAGTCGCTGGAGGATGGATTCGAGGCTGGACTGGGAGGCGAGCCGCTTCACGCTCCGCTCCACCAAAGCGCTGATCTCGTCCGGCTGCGTTCCGTCGAACTCGGGGCGCTCGAGCACGCGCCGCAGCAGCACCTGGATCGAGCTCTCGGTGAGGTTCCCGTCGGCCATCGCCGCCAGGAGCATCACCTCGACCAGGGCGGCATTGCGGTCGGTCCGGGTGGTGCCTTCGGTCTCGGCCTTCATGCTGCGTCTCGCTCCTTCTCCTGGGGGATGGCGAGGGCTGCGAAGTCGAACAGCTCCCGGTCGACGAGATGGGAGGGGCGCACGTTGCCCATGGCCGAGAGGACGCTCCTCCGGACGTGGGGGATGTCGCGCTCCAGCTCGTCGAGGAGCCGCTTCATCCGCTTGCGCTGCAGCTGCTCCTGTGTCCCGCACAGGTCGCAGGGGATGATGGGGAAGCGCTTCAGCGCCGCGTACCCGGCGATCTCCGACTCGGGTGCGTAGATGAGCGGACGGATGACGGTGTTCCGCCCGTCGTCCGAGCGGAGGATGGGCGGCATCCCGCGCAGGGTCCCGGCGAAGAAGAGGTTCAGGAGCAGGGTCTCGGCCGCGTCGTCCCGATGGTGGCCGAGGGCGATCTTGTTGCACCCCAGGTCCACCGCCGCGTTGTAGAGGATGCCCCGGCGGAGGCGGGAGCAGACTGTGCACATCGTCTTCCCGGGCGGCGTCTTCTCGAGCACGATGGAGTAGGTGTCCTCGCGGAGGAGCCGGAACGGCATGCCCTCCTTCGCGAAGTGGTCCACCAGCTGCTGGCCGGGGAAGCCGGGGTGCCCCTGGTCGAGGGTGACCGCCAGCAGCTCGAACCGCACCGGGGAGCGCCGCTGGAGGATGCGGAGCAGCTCTAGGAGAGTGTGCGAGTCCTTGCCCCCCGAGACGCCGACCAGGATGCGATCGCCCTCGGCAACCAGGCCGAAATCGGCGATGGCCCGGCCCACGTGGCCGAGCAGGCTCTTCTCCAGGCGTGATTCGGTGTCCACGGCGGGCGGCATCCTACGGACCTCCGCTGTAAAAGACGACCCTCCGTGTCCTCCTACAGCCAGCCCATTCACGATGTCAGCGACACCTCCGGGACCCAGGGGGTCGTCCAGGCGCTCGAGCCAGAACGACTGTTCGCCGTGGACCTCGAGGCCGACGCGATGCACGCCTTCCGGGCGCGCCTGTGCTACCTCCAGATCGGCACCGACGGGGACATCTGGCTCCTTGACACGCTGGCCCCCGGGGTGACCGCCTCGGCGGTCGCCGCGCTCTTCGCCGACCCGCAGCGAACCAAGGTGTTCCACGCCGCGCAGGGGGACCTCCAGTTCCTCGCCGAGGCCGGGGTTCGGGTCCGGGGACTGTTCGACACCCACCGCGCAGCGACGCTCCTCGGATGGCCCAAGGTGGGGCTGGCGGATCTGACGGCCGAGCGCCTCGGGGTGACGCTGGACAAGGCGCACCAGCAGTCGGACTTCTCGATTCGTCCGCTGCCGCCCGAGATGCATCGGTACATCGCGGACGACGTGCGGTACCTCCCCGAGCTGGGGCGGCAGGTGAGCGCGGCGGTGGTCGCCGCGGACATCGTCGAGGAGGTGCAGCTCGACTGCGAGCGACTCACCGACGAGGCGATGGCCCGGCCCACCGTCGCGCCGTTCGGCCAGAAGATTTCCCGCACGCTCCCGCCCGCGGACCAGGCCTTCCAGCTCGCGGCCGGGCCACGACTGCACGCGCTGCGTCTCGCCTGGGCGGAGGCGGCGGACGTGCCGATGGGGAGGATGCTGTCCAACGCGGCGATCCAGGAGCTGGTGACCAAGCCGCCCCGGGACCGGCGGGGGCTGTCCCGGACGCAGGGGGTCCGCGGCCAGGTGGTCCGGGAGCACGGGGACGAGGTGCTGGCGCTGCTCGCACAGCTGCGCGCGGCGGCGGACCGGGGAGAGCTGCCCCTGCCGCCGGCGCCCATCCGTGACCCCGGCCGAAGGCGTCGCGAGGAGGCCCTCAAGGAGTTCCGGGCGGCGCGGGCCACAGAGCGCGGGGTGACGCCCAGCGTGGTCCTGACCAATCCGCTGGTGGACCAGCTCGCGGCGGCGCCCACGGCGGACCTCGACGCGCTCCGGCGTGTCCCCTACCTCGGTGAGAAGCGGGTCCGCCTCTACGGAGAGGCGCTGCTGCGGCTGCTGGCCGACGCCTGAGCTGAGCTTGGTGGAATTCCGGTGATGGGACCCCGGGCCATGCAGAGGCTGCGAGGCCGCCCGCTCGGCCTCACGCTGTCGGTGCGCGACCGGCCGGGTGGTAGTAGCGTCGCGCGTTCATGAGCAGCTGCACCTGCGGGGGGCGCGAGACTCGGCACGGATGAGCGCCGTCTGCCATCAATGCGGCGCGAGCCTGCTCCCGCTCTCTGCGCGCTGCCCGTCCTGCGGGACGGTGAATGTCCCACCGGTGTCCTGGACGGCCGTGACGCTGGCCCCGGAGCTCGCCCCTCCCGGCCACCACCCGCGCCCGCCCCCCGGCCTCCAGACGCCCGGTGGCGGCGTGGCGCTCGGCCCGCTCGTCCCGGGCATGTCCTTCGGGCGGCGCTACCACATCAAGCGGCTGCTCGGGCTCGGAGGGATGGGCGCGGTGTACCAGGCGTGGGACACCGAGCTGGGCATCGACGTGGCGATCAAGCTCATCCGCCCGGACATCATCGGAGACGCGGCGGCCGCCGCGGAGATCCAGCGCCGCTTCAAGCGCGAGCTGCTTCTGGCCCGCCTCGTCTCGCACCAGAACGTGGTCCGCATCCACGACCTCGGGGAGATCGAGGGGCTCAAGTACATCACCATGTCCTTCGTGGACGGGACCGACCTCGCGACGCTGCTGGCGCGCGAAGGACGGCTCCCCGTCAAGCGCGCGCTGCGGCTCACCCGGAGAATCTGCGCCGGTCTGGTGGCGGCCCACTCCGCGGGCGTGGTGCACCGAGACCTCAAGCCGGCCAACGTGATGGTGGGGGCCGGGGACGAGGCGCTGATCACCGACTTCGGCATCGCCCGGCTCCTCGGCGCCCCGGAGGGAGATGGCTCCCAGCTTCCCGTCCCCTCGCCGAGCCGGCTGGACCCGCACCACGCCGACGTCACCCAGGCGGGCTCGATGGTGGGCACGCTCGAGTACATGCCCCCGGAACAGGCCCGGGGCGAGCAGGTGGACCAGCGCGCGGACGTGTACGCCCTGGGGCTGATGCTCCACGACATGCTCGGCGGACGCATCCGGCAGACTCGCTCGCCGAGCGCGCTGGACGAGCTGCGGGCACGGGGAGACAGGCCGCCGCCGCCGCTGCACAAGGAAATCCCGGAGGTGAGCGAGGCGCTCGACAAGCTCATCGCCCGCTGCACCGATCCGACGCCCTCGCATCGGTTCCGCAACTCGGTCGAGCTGGCCGAGGCGCTGGCCCGGCTGGACGACGAGGGCCGGCCGCTCCGGACGCGGCGCACCGTGGGCCTGCGGCGGGTGACCATCGCCGCGGCGGTGGTCCTCGGCGGCATCGGGGCGACCTGGTGGTACCTCCGGCCGCGCCCGCCGCCGGTGGCGCACGCCCCGGTGAGCGTGGTGATCAGCGACTTCTCCAACGGCACCGGCGACCCCGGCCTCGACCGGACGCTGGAGCCGGTCATCAAGCTGTCGCTGGAGAGCGCCCCGTTCATCACCGCCTACGCCCACAGCGACGTCCGCCGCGCGCTGAACGTGGATCCGCCGGACCCGTTCGACGAGAAGGCGGCCAACGAGCTCGCGGTCAAGCAGGGCCTGGGGGTGGTCGTCGCCGGGAACATCGAGCGCAAGGACCAGGGCTACCGGCTCCAGGCCACCGTGCGGCAGGCCGTCACCGGCAAGATCGTCGCCCGGGCGGAGAAGGATGCCTCGGGGCGTGACGCGGTGCTGGCCTCGGTGGGGCGCCTGGCTGAGGAGATCCGCCAGCGGCTGGGCGACGAGTCCTCCGATGCCGAGCAGCGCTTCGCGATGGACACCCTGACCGCCACCTCGCTGGAGGTGGTCCACGACTACGCCGCGGGCATGGACGCCCTGTCCTCCAGTCAGTTCGAGGCGGCGCGGGCAAGCTTCCAGAGCGCGGTGGAGCGGGATCCGGCCTTCGGGCTGGCCTACGCGGGCCGGGCAATCGCCTCGGCGAACCTCGGCAAGCAGCAGGAGGCGCAGAAGGACATCACCGAGGCGGTCCGGCACGTGGACCGGATGACCGAGCGGGAG
>DASXGF010000452.1:0-6421 GCA_036489275.1 Myxococcaceae bacterium
GTGACCGGTTTTCCCAAGAATTTTGGGCGATTCTGCGCGCGACGACTTGACTTCCCTGGGATGCTCTGATGGCGCTGGCGCGTGTCGTGCAGGCGCGTACCGCGGGGTCCGTGGGGGCGCCCGGACCCGTCCGCGGCCGCAGCCTCGCGGAACGCGGCGCGTTTCTGGCATGCGACCCAGGCGCACATCGCCCCTCTGATCCGCGGGGAGGGCCCGGCGTCGGGCCGGTTGCGGGTGCGAGCGCAAGCATCGAGCGGTGGTCGCAGGGCGTGAAGCGCGCCGGGCGCGGGCGACTTCCTCGACTGCTCCGCGGAGGCGATCCGCGCAGGCGATGGGGTGGCCTCTGCGGGCTCCATGAGCATGGCGTCGAGGTGTCCCACACGGTGGCCCACACGGTGCCAGACACCTCGTTACGCCCCGGCTCGGGGCCGCCTTCTCGTGGTGCCCTGGCTCGCGCTGCTCCCGGCTCGCGGTGCCAGACACCTCGTTACGTCAAACCTCGGGGCCCGCTCGCGGTGCCAGACACCTCGTTACGCCCGGCCTCGGAGCCCGCTCGTGGTGCCAGACACCTCGTGACGCCCCGGCTCGGGGCCCGCTCGCGGTGCCAGACACCTCGTGACGCCCGGCCTCGGGGCCCCCGCGGACACCTTGTGACGCCCGGCTCGGGGACACCCTCGCCACGCTCGCGGTGCCAGACACCTCGTGACGCCCGCCTCGGGCCCACCCGGCTCAATCGATCAGCCGGAACCGCTCGCCCAGGTACACCGCCCGCGCGCGCTGCGACTCGGCGAGCGCCCGGGGCGTCCCCTCCTCGATCACCTGTCCCTGCGCGATGAGGTAGGCCCGGTCCACGATCCGGAGCGTGTCCTGCACGTTGTGGTCGGTGATGAGAACCCCGAGCCCCCGCTCCTTCAGCCGGACGATCTGCCGCTGAAGGTCGCCCACGTTGATCGGGTCCACGCCCGCGAACGGCTCGTCGAAGAGCATGAACCGCGGAGCCGGAATCAGGGAACGCGCGATCTCCGCCCTCCGTCGCTCGCCGCCCGAGAGCTGCTCGCCGAGCGACTCGGCCACCGTGACCAGCCCGAACTCCTCGAGCAGCGCCTGCGCCCGGGCCTCCCGCGACGCCCGTTCGAGCGTCCGGTTCAGCTCGAGCACCGCGAGGAAATTCTGCCGCACCGTCAGCCGGCGAAAGATGGACGGCTCCTGCGGCAGGTAGCCCAGCCCGGCGCGCGCCCGCTTGTGGATGGCCATCCCGGTGAGCTCCGCCCCGCCGAGCCACACCCGCCCTGCCTCGGCTGGCACGAGCCCGACCACCATGTTGAAGGTCGTGGTCTTCCCGGCGCCGTTGGGCCCGAGGAGCCCGACGACCTCCCCCGGAGCCACCTCGAGGCGCACCCCGTCCACCACCCGCCGCCGGCGGTAGCTCTTCACCAGCCCCTCGGCGCGCAGCCGGTCCGGCATCAGGGAGCCTTCGCGGGCGGCCCGGGCGCCGCGGTCTTCTTCTGCCCTGGCACCGGTTCCTTGCCCTTGGACTCGAGGACGCCCTTCACCCGCTCGGCCTCGATGAGGTCCGTGTCCACGTAGAAGACGACCCGGTCGCCCTTCATCGTGTTGGTGCCCTGGCGCGCCTCGGGGTTCCCGGTGAGCACCAGCACCTCCTTCACCGTGTCGTAGTCGGCGTGGTCCCCGTGGGCCCACCGGTCGCCGTCGACGGCCACGACGTTGCCGAAGCACTCGAGGCGCGTGATCTGCGTGGCGTCCTTGCCGAGGTAGTGGCCGATGGAGCGATCGCAGGTCAGGGTCGTGGTGTTCCGGACCATCTTCACGTGGCCGGTGCACACGAAGCGCTGCTGGCTCCCCTCCATCCGGCCCTTGTCACAGTCGACGAAGACCGGGTTCTCGGGCGTGGCGATCGGTGTGCGTCCGGAGTCGCCGGTCGACGCGGCGGGGGGCGGCTTTCCGGATCGGGCCGGCGCAGGCTTGCCGGCGGCCGACTTCTGCGGCGGCGGCGTGGCACTCCCCGAGCGGCTGCCCGTGCCCTGCGCGCCGGCAGGGAGCGCGAGCAGGAGCACTCCCAGCGCTACGCCCATCCCCCGCACCCCCCCGCACCAGGGGGAGGCCCGAGGACCGTCGCAGTCGCGCCGGTCGTCCAGGCTCACAGCGCGCTCACCCTGCTCTGCAGGCGGTCGAACTCGTACAGGTCGTCGCGGAGGTGCAGATCGAAAGCCTGCGCACGGAGCCAGTATCCGTTCGGGCCCTGGACCTCGACCGGACTCGTCCCGCTGGCGTGCATCGTCAGCGAGTCGAGGTGCGCGCGCTCGGTGGCGCCCTCGAGGCCGGTGGGCGTCCGCAGCCGGACGCCGCCCCAGACCTCGATCCCCCGGGAGAGGAGATTGCCCCGGCCGGCCTGGGTCTCGATGCGCGTCGCGGGTGGCAGCTTCCCGACGGCCGACCCTGCCTCGCGGGAGAGCACGTCGAGCGAGCCGGGACCGGAGACGACGTCCGCCGAGGCCCGCTCGTACGCCATGCTCGTCGAGCGGCCCACCGCGGTGAGCATCGATCCCCGGTAGCTGCGGAGGCGGACGTCGTGGAGCGTGACCTCGGGCGGCGGCGGCCCGTCGTCCTTCGGTGGCGCACCGCAGGCGGCGATCAGGATCAGTGCTGGAAGCGCAAACCTCACCGGCACCCTCAACGGCCTAGCACGGTTTCGTCTTCCACCGCTGATGCATCCAGACCCACTGCTCGGGGTGGGCACGGATGCCGGCCTCGATGCGCTGCGTGAAACGGGCGGTCAGCTCGACGGCGTCACGCTCGGAGTCCCCGGTCCGGGGGACCTCGATCTCCTCGGAGGTGGCGAGGTACGTGCCGTCCGGCTGCCGGTGGTTGAGGCACACCAGGGCCGCGGCTCCGGTCCGGAGCACGAGGTCCGCTGCGGCACGCGGGGTGGCGGCCGGCCTCCCGAAGAAGGGAACGAAGACGTTCTGCACATTTGTGTCCTGGTCGATGAGCATCGCCAGCAGCTCGCCCCGCCGGAGCGCCCGGAGCATCGCCACCGCGGCCCCCGGCTGTCCGCGCCACACGTTCCGCAGCCCTCCGCGGGAGCGAAACCGGTCGACGAGTCGGTTCAGCCGCGGGTCGACGTTCTCCTTCCCCACCGCATGCAGAGGAAGGCCGTGCCGCACGAAGGACCAGGCGTGAAGCTCCCAGTTGCCGAGGTGCGCGGCGATGCAGACCACTCCCTTGCCGCGGGCCTGCGCGCTCTGGAGCACGCCGAGGGCGTCGGGAGGAAGGTGCACCAGTCGATCGAGCCCGGCGACGCCCAGCCGGGGGGCGATGGCCATCTCCAGGCCCGCCGTTCCGAGGTGCCGGAAGCAGCGCCGGACGAGCTCGAGCCGCTCCGCCTCGGGCATCTCCGGGAAGGCTACCGAGAGACTCGCCAGCGCCTTCCGACGCTCGCCCGGGGCCAGCTGGAAGGCGAGGCTCCCGATGGCCCGGCCGAGCGCCTGCGCCCACCGGACCGGCAGGAGGCCGACGACGGCCAGCACGGCCCGGAGGAGCCCGTAGCGGAGCGTTCGCTTCAGGCGCTTGGACAGGGGTGGTGCCACCGTGGGAAACGAGGGGACCCATATGGCACAGCGGGAGTGGAACTTCGACGGACTGGTGGGCCCCACCCACAACTACGCCGGGCTCTCGCCGGGAAACCTCGCCTCGCAGTCGCACGAAGGGAACGTCTCCAATCCGCGCGAGGCGGCGCTGCAGGGGCTGGAGAAGATGCGCTTCGTGGCGGGCCTGGGGGTCGGCCAGGCGGTGCTGCCACCGCACCTGCGCCCCTCGCTGCGGGCGCTGCGAGCGCTCGGCTACCAGGGAAGCGACGAGGAGGTGCTCGCGCGGGTGTTCACCGAGGACGAGCACCTGCTCCGGCTCTGTTCGAGCGCCGCGGCGATGTGGACCGCGAACGCCGCCACGTGCGCGCCGTCGAGCGACGCCGGTGACGGCCGGATGCACCTCACCACCGCGAACCTCCAGGCGATGTTCCATCGCGTCCTCGAGGCTGACACCACGCACGCGGTGCTGAAGGCGATCTTCGCCGACGAGCGCCGCTTCGCGGTGCACGCCCCGTTGCCCGGCGGCGGCCACTTCGCGGACGAGGGCGCGGCGAACCACGTTCGCCTCGCGGTCGAGGGGCGACCGGCGATGCATCTCTTCGCCTGGGGGCGGAGCACCTGGCACCCGGTGAAGGGACCGGACCGGTTCCCGGCGCGCCAGACGCTGGAGGCATCGCACGCGCTCGCGCGGCTGCACCAGCTGCACCCCGATGCCTGTCTCTTCCCGCAGCAGGCGCCCGCGGGCATCGACGGAGGCGCGTTCCACACCGACGTGCTGGCGGTGGGAAACGACGACTTCCTCATGCTGCACGAGGACGCGTTCGTCGCCGTGGAGCCGCTGCTCCAGACGCTCCGCGCCCGGCTGGGCGAGGGCCTTCGGGTGGTGATGGCCAGCAGCCGTGAGCTGCCGATCTCCGAGGCGGTCTTCGGCTACCCGTTCAACAGCCAGGTCCTCACCTTGCCCGACGGCACGATGTGCATCGTGGCGCCCGTCGAGTCTCGGCAGCGGCCGCGGCCCCGGGCGTTCCTGGAGCGGGTGGTGGCCGAGGACAACCGGGTGCGGCAGGTGCACTACCTCGACGTGCGCCAGTCGATGAACAACGGCGGCGGCCCGGCGTGCCTCCGGCAGCGGATCCGGCTCACCGACGAGGAGCGGGCGGCGGTGAAGGCGCGGGTGTTCCTGGATGCGGCGCTCGGCGCGGACCTCGACGCCTGGATCCGCAAGCGCTACCGGGACCGGCTGGCGGTCCGCGACCTGGCGGACCCGGCGCTGGCACGGGAATCGATGACGGCGCTGGACGAGCTCACCCGCATCCTCCAGCTGGGGAGCGTCTTCGACTTTCAGCAGACGGCCTGAGACCGGCGAGTGCCGGCGGAAACGCCCGCCTGGGCAGTGGTCCCCAGGTGGGCGTCAGGCAGCGATCGTTCCGCTCGGGGCGACTACGGGCGCAGCCGCGCGCTCGGCACGGAGAACGGGGTGGTGCAGTCGGAGAAGTACGAGACCGCCGCCGACGTCAGCACCGTCGTGTCCGGATAGCTGTACGCGTGCTTGTAGGCAGACGACGGTGACTGTCCTGCGAACCACTGGAGCAGCGCCTCGTTCTGCGGGTGGTACGTCATCCCGTTCATCGTCATCGGGAACGTCGCGTTGGGCAGCCCCTCGATCACGTCACCCGACTCGAGGTTGTTCTGGCAGAGCCCGTTGGGCGCGACCCAGATCGGCGTCGCGTTGTTCACGAAGGGATCGGAGAACGTCTCCATCAGCTCGTGGCTCGTCGCGGTGACGTCGACGAAGCTGGCTCCGAAGAGGCCGGGACTGATCCAGCTCGAGTAGTTCATGACGTAGCGTCGCTCGCGCCAGCCATTGCTCGCATCGCCCGGTTCCAGGTCGTAGCTGTGGAACCCGAGGATGCAGCAGCCCCCACTGTCGAAGAGGTAGGTGTCGGGGAAGAGGAAGGTGGACATGTCCTGGGTGGTGATGTCCCCGTCATGCTCCGCCCCGCCGATGATCGTGGTGGTGTCACTCGGAGTGGCCGGGAAGAGCAAGCTCGAGAAGACTCCCGAATTCACCAGGACGAAGACGAGGTTGCAGTTCGCGTCGATGGCGAACTGGTAGCTGCCCCTGGGGAGATTCATCGTCCGCTCGCTCTTGACCGAGGGCCTGAGGAGGGTGTGCCAGTCGTCGTCCGACTGCCTGAAGAACTGCGCGCGGTGGATCGCATCGGTGTACTGCGTCGGCCTCTCGCTCGAGCCGTACCGGGCGTTCTGGAAGATCGGCGAGTTCAGCAGCGGCTTCACGTGCGGGACGGCGGAGCGGACGAGGGGGATCGAAGAGTTCGTGGGGCACATCCGCTGCGAGCCGTCGGTGTCTCGGAGGCTGATCGCGACAGGAACGATCGGAGCGTTGATGTTCGTGGTGTGCTCGCTCGAGTTGCTGCCGAACGGCTGGCGCCCGACCATCGTGTACGGCCAGGTGAACTGGGCGAAGTCTCCGAACTGAGTGGGGACGGCGCCCGGGAAGTAGAAGTACGAGGAGAAGTTGACGAGGGAGTCGATTCCCAGGAGCGACCCGTTGGCCTGCCGGCCGAGTGTGCTTCCCGTTCCGTCGGAGGCTCCGAGGCCGGACCGCCTGGCCGTGAGCTGGGTATTCGCCGGGAGCTGATCGTCGTCGAGCGCAAACGCCTGCGCCGCGAGCATCAGCGCCGCGGCCAGAAACCAGTTCTTCATTGAGAGACCCCCTGTTGTGTGGAATGAGCTGCGCTTGTGCGCTGCCTGTGCGGCTCGTAGTTCAGGCGTCCGCCTGAGGGCAAGCT
>DASXGF010000483.1:0-4634 GCA_036489275.1 Myxococcaceae bacterium
GAAATCCGCGTTGTCGAAGCAGGTGAGGCCGCTCGCGCAGCTCGGCGTGCAGCTGGCCGAGCCGAGGTCCGGCGTGGTTCCGGTGCACCCGGCACCGAGTGCGGCGACCACCAGGAGAGACGCGAGACGGTTCCGCACGCGAGCCCGGGGAGCGTAGCAGGTCGATGTGCGTCCGGCGCTCAGGGCACGCGCCGCGCCGAGGCCCCGCGCGGAGCGCCCCACGTCTGGGCAAGGGTCCACGACGCATGTCCGTCGATTCCCCACCCGACCCGGAGCGCCTGCCCGCCGCTCCACTCCATCCAGAGGATCGAGCCTTCCGGCTCGGCGGCCTCGTCCAGGCACGCGACGCGGGTCTGGGCTCCGCCGCCGTGGTTCAGGGTTGCGGCAAAACGCTCGTGCGAGTGGCCACAGAGGAGCCACTGCGGCTGCACCTCGTCGGCGAGCGATCGGGTGAGCGCGTTGCCCATCCAGGGGCGGACCGGCTTTCCCGGAGTCCGGGCGAAGAGGCCGCGCGGCCACTCGTGGGTGAGGAGCAGATCGAGCTGCCGCTCGGCGCGGAGACGCTCGACTTCGGGCCGGCGGAAGTATCCGGCCTGTTTCCGGGTGGCGGCGCTCGTCGGCGCCTGCAGCGGCGTGTCGAGCCACTTCGGCGCATAGATGCCGGAGAGCCAGCCGATGCGAAGGCCGGCGATGGTGGCCGTCCCCACCCGGCCGAGGTAACGGACTCCGGGCGCGACCTCGCCGCCGGCCTGGAGGCCGTGGAGGGTCTCGAAGTCCTCGTTATTACCGCCGATGAAATAGAAGGGCCGTGTCATCCGCGACTCGCCCTGCGCGAACGCCGCGAACTCCGCGGGCATGGTCCGCTTCGCCGCCTTGCGACGGTGGTCGTCCGCGCTGGCGAACGCCTCGACGTCGCCGACGGCCAGCACCGCGTCCACCTGCCGCTCCAGCGCGCGCTCGAGCGCGTCCAGCCAGGTCCGCACCCGGTGGAAGCGTCCGTGGATGTCACCCACCCCCACGATGAGAGCGGTGTCGCTCATGGCCCGTGCCCTCGGCTGGGGCCCGGTGTTAACAAGGTTGGCTGCGCATGTCCGAACCCGACGTCATCTCCATCCGGGGCGCCTCCGAGCACAACCTCAAGTCCGTCTCCCTGGACGTCCCCAAGAAGGCGCTGGTGGTCTTCAGCGGGGTCAGCGGGAGTGGCAAGAGCTCGCTCGCCTTCGACACCCTCTATGCGGAGGGGCAGCGGCGGTACGTCGAGAGCCTATCGGCATACGCGCGGCAGTTCCTCGGGCAGATGGAGAAGCCCAAGTACGAGACGCTGCGAGGGCTCTCCCCGACCATCTCCATCGAGCAGAAGGCGGCGAGCAACAACCCGCGCTCGACGGTGGGGACGGTGACCGAAGTCCACGACTACCTGCGCGTGCTCTACGCCTCGATCGGGGTGCAGCACTGCTGGAAGTGCGGGCGGAGGGTGGGCCGGCAGTCGGCGCAGCAGATCGTCGACGAGATCCTCCGGATGCCGGCGGGGACCAAGCTGATGTTGCTCGCTCCCCTGGTCCAGGAGCGGAAGGGCGAGCATCGCGAGGTGCTCCAGGAGGCCCAGAAGCGAGGCTTCGCCCGGGCGCGGATCGACGGCCGGGTGCGCGGGCTCGAGGAGCCCATCACCCTGGACAAGAAGACCAAGCACAGCATCGAGGTGGTGGTGGACCGGCTGGTCCTGAAGCCGGATCTCCGGTCGCGGCTGACGGACTCGGTGGAGACCGCGCTGCGCGAGGGGAAGGGCGTGCTCCTCGTGACCGACGAGAGCGGCGGGAATCCGCGGGTGATGAGCGAGCTGAACGCATGCCACCACTGCGGCCTGTCCTTCGGGGAGCTCTCTCCGGCGCACTTCAGCTTCAACAACCCGCTCGGGATGTGCCCCGACTGCAACGGGCTGGGGACGAAGCCGGAGATGGACCCGGACCTGATCGTCCCGGATCCGTCGCGGACCATCCGCGAGGGGGCGGTGGAGCCGTGGAGCAGCGGGATGGTCCGGGGCGAGGGGTGGACCGCCGAGTTCGTCGAGCAGCTGGCGAAGGCGTTCGACATCGACCTGGACGTGCCCTGGTCGAAGCTGACCAAGCGCGAGCGCGACGTCGTGCTCTACGGGACGGGCGGGAAGGAGTTCACCGTCAAGTGGGGCTCGGGCGGGAAGTGGACCATGGAGTGGGAGGGGATGGTCCACAAGCTGCTGCGCTCGTTCCGGACCACGCAGAGCGAGGCGATGCGGAAGTACTACGCGCGGTTCTTCTCGCCGAAACCCTGCCCCACCTGTCACGGAGAACGGTTGAAGCCCGAGGTGCGGGCGGTGAAGGTGCACGGCAAGAGCATCGTCGAGCTGTCGCGTCTCACCATCTGGGATGCACGCGAGTTCCTGCTCGGGATGCCGTTGACGCCGCCCGAGGAGCTGGTGGCGCGCGAGCTGCTGAAGGAGATCCAGAGTCGGCTGGGGTTCCTGCTCGACGTGGGGCTCGGATACCTGACGCTCGACCGGGGCGCGGCGACGCTCTCCGGAGGCGAGAGTCAACGGATCCGACTGGCCTCGCAGATGGGGAGCGAGCTGACCGGGGTGATCTACATCCTGGACGAGCCGAGCATCGGGCTTCACCAGCGGGACAACGGCAAGCTCCTGGCCACGCTCAAGCGGCTGCGGGACCTGGGGAACTCGGTGATCGTCGTCGAGCACGACGAGGAGACGATGGAGGCCGCCGACTGGATCGTGGACTTCGGTCCGGGGGCGGGTGAGCTGGGCGGCCGGATCGTTGCGCAGGGACCGCCCGCGGAGGTGATGGCGAATCCGGCGAGCCTGACCGGTGCGTACCTGAGCGGGCGGGAGATGATCGACGTGCCGCGGCGTCGCCGGGAACCGGGGAAGGCGCGGCTGGTGGTGGAGGGCGCGAAGGAGAACAACCTCCAGAACGTAACGGTGGAGTTCCCGGTGGGGCTGCTGGTCGCGGTCACGGGGGTGAGCGGGGCGGGGAAGTCCACGCTGGTGAACGAGATCCTGTACCCCGCGCTGTCGCAGCGGTTGAACGAGGCGCGGGTGGTTCCGGGGCGTCACAAGGGCCTCAAGGGGGTCGAGCATCTCGACAAGGTGATCGACATCGACCAGAGGCCCATCGGCCGGACGCCGCGGAGCAATCCGGCGACGTACACCAAGGTCTTCGATGCGATCCGGGAGGTGTTCGCGCTCACCCAGGAGGCGCGGGCCTTCGGCTACGACGCGGGCCGGTTCAGCTTCAACGTCAAGGGCGGGCGGTGCGAGGCGTGCGAGGGCGACGGGGTGAAGCTGGTGGAGATGCACTTCCTCGCCGACGTCTACGTGCCCTGCGAGGTGTGCGGCGGCAAGCGCTTCAACGAGGCGACGCTGCGGGTCCGCTACAAGGGGAAGAACATCGCCGAGGTGCTGGAGATGAGCATCCACGAGGCGAAGGAGCACTTTGCCGTGCACCGGGAGATCGTGCGGGTGCTCCAGACGCTGGAGGACGTGGGGCTCGGGTATCTGCGGCTGGGGCAGAGCTCGCCGACGCTCTCCGGCGGCGAGGCGCAGCGGATCAAGCTCAGCCGAGAGCTGGCGCGGGTCGCGACCGGGAAGACCCTCTACATCCTGGACGAGCCGACGACGGGCCTGCACTTCGATGACATCCGGAAGCTGCTGCGGGTGCTGGAGCGGCTCGTCGGGGCGGGGAACACGGTGGTGGTGATCGAGCACAACCTCGACGTCATCAAGAGCGCGGACTGGGTCATCGATCTCGGGCCTGAGGGAGGCGCGGGCGGTGGGCGGGTGCTGGCGACCGGGACGCCGGAGCAGGTGGCGACGGTCGAGGCGAGCCACACCGGACGGTACCTCCGCGAGGTGCTCGCGCGGGGCCGCACGGCCCAGGCGGGCCGGACGGTCGCGGCGACGGCTGAGGCGGCGGCGCTGCAGTGAGCGCGAGAGCCGCGCCGGGTGCCCGAGTGCCCGGGCGGTTGCGAGCGGTCATCTACGATCTGGACGGCCTGCTCATCGACTCGGAGCCGTGCTGGGGGCAGGCCGAGATGGAGTGCCTCGTCGAGGTCGGTGTGCCGCTCGATGCCGACCGGTGTCAGGAGACGACGGGGCTGCGGCTGGACGAGGTCGTGGCCTATTGGGCCACTCGACATCCGTGGACCGGGGTGTCGCACGAGGAGGTCGTGCGACGCATTCTCCACCGGGTGCTGGCGCTGCTCGCCGAGCGGGCGCCGCTGAAGCCCGGCGTGCACGAGAGCCTGGCGGCGATCCGGCGGGCGGGACTGCGGGTGGCGCTGGCCTCGTCCTCGCCGCTGGCGCTCGTCGAGGCAGCGCTGGACCGGGTGGGGTTACGGGGAGCGTTCGAGCAGGTCGTCTCCGCCGAAGGCGAACGTTTCGGAAAGCCGCATCCGGGGGTGTACCTGACGACGGCGGCGCGGCTGGGCGTCGCGCCGGGTGGGTGCCTCGCACTGGAGGACTCGGTGAACGGCGTGCTGTCGGCGACCGAGGCCGGGATGCGCTGCATCGCGGTGCCCGAGCGCTGGCCGGTGGTCGATCCCCGTTTCTCGAGGGCCGACGCCGTTGTCCGTTCGCTGCTCGAGGT
>DASXGF010000653.1:0-16746 GCA_036489275.1 Myxococcaceae bacterium
GCGCGGGCCCGGGCGAGGAGGTCCTCGGGGGAGAGCTCACCGTCGCTGGCCGTGGTGTGGGAGTGGAGGTCGATCATGGAGCGCCGGGCGGTCCGCGTTGAAATATGGACCCGAGGACCCTATAATTACCCAACCGCTCGAATTCTCAAGCGGATTCAGCCATGCAGCACCCTCTCCAGATCTCCCGCCGCATCGAGTACGGGCTCCGGGCCATGGTGTGCCTGGCCGCCCAGCCGGAGGGCCGGGTGATGCCCTTCCGGGAGATCGCCCGCCGGATGAACGTCCCCCAGGACTTCCTGGCGAAGATCCTCAAGCAGCTCGTCACCCGGCAGCTGGCGAAGAGCACCCGGGGGGCCCGCGGCGGCTACCGGCTGGCTCGCCCGCCGCGCGAGATCTCCTTCCTCGAGGTCATCGAGGCGGTCGAGGGACCGGTGGTGGTCAACCTCTGTCAGGACGGCCACGACGCCTGCCGGCTGTCCCACGGCTGCACGCTGTACGGCGTCTGGAAGCGCGGGCAGGAGCGGATGCTCGACGTCTACCGGACCGCCACGCTGGACCAGCTGGCGATGGCCGAGCTCAAGCCGCAGCCGGTCGGGTCTGCGGCCGCTGTTGCCGGCGCTTAGACACCCCCCATGATCCGGGACCCGATGCAGGCGCTGGAGCGCGACCTCCAGGCCGAGCGCGCCTCTGCCCTGGCGCGGATCAACGACCTGTTCCAGAAGGCGCTGGACGCCTGGCAGGCCCTCGAGGCCGGGGAGCTTCCGTCGCTCGAGACGCGCGAGGCCGAGCTGGAGCGGCGCATCGAGCTGCGGGACCTCGCGGCAGAGCGCCTGTGGATGCTCCTGGTGCAGCGCGAATCGGTCGGGCTGCGAGACCACCGGGAGCTGCTCCAGCGCATCCCGATGGAGATCCGGAAGCGGATCGGCCCTCGGCGTCGTGGCGCGGACGCTCAGCGTTAGCGCCCGCCTCGATCCCCGCGCTTCATCCTCCGGCGAGGACGACCGGCAGCTCCCCCTGGATGAACCGCTTCACCCCGGGCGCTCCGCCGAGCTCCAGCTCGAGCCCCTTGCCGTGTGGCTGAGCCCGGAGCGCGACGCGGAAGAAGGGACAGCAGAGCCGCTCGGCCCGAGCCCACTCGGCCAGTGACGCCCAGTCCATCACAGACTCGTCCACGGTGAAGACGTACCCGTCGGCGATCTCCGTCCGGCTCCGGATCGCCACCAGGAGCCGCGCGGACAGCACCAGGTTGTGCCGCCGTTCCTCGCCGGACAGCGCGTGAAGCGCACAGGCGAACTCTCCTTTCGCCCCCTCCGGCCGGAGCACGAGTGCGGAGACCAGGACACCGAGCATTCGACGCATGCAGCACCTCGCTTGAATCGAGGTCCCGGAAGGTGCAACTTCGAGTGCGCTCGAAGTCAAGTGAGGCGGCGATGATGATCGGCGAGCTGTCCCGGCGCTCGGGTGTCCCGGCGAGCGCCCTCCGCTACTGGGAGCAGGTGGGCCTCTTCCCCAGGGTCCCCCGTGTCTCGGGCCGCCGTGACTATGGCGAGGCGTCGCTCCGTCGCGTGGGGCTCCTTCTCCTCGCCCAGGAATGCGGCTTCACCCTCGCCGAGGTCCGCCGCCTGTTCGCGCCCGGGCTGGACGGAAAGGCTCCCTCCGCACGCTGGGAGATGCTGGCCGAGGTCAAGCTGGCGGAGATCGAACGGGTGGAGCGGCTGCTCAGGCGGATGCGGTCAGCGCTGGAGGGCGTGCGTTCGTGTGAATGCGTGGACCTGGACGCCTGCGGCGCGCTCGCACTTCGAGAGCTACCCTCGCCGCCGTCGCCGGAGAACGCCCGTCGTCGGCCGGTCCGGAAGACCAGCGGCCGCCAGCGACGGACCCCGCTCAGCGGGAAGTCGTCGGCTCCTTGAACACCTTCCCGTCCTTCATCACGAAGGTGACCTTCTCGAGGACCTTCACGTCCTTCAGCGGGTCGCCGCTCACCGCCACGACGTCGGCGAACGCGCCCGGGGCGATGACTCCCAGCTGCCCCTTCATCCCCAGCATCTCGGCCGCGCGCGAGGTCGCCGACTGGATGGCCTGCATCGGCGTCATCCCGAACTGCACCATGTACGGGAACTCCTGGGCCATCGGCTCGTTCCAGGAGAAGCCGCCCACGTCCGTGCCGAAGGCGATCTTCACCCCGGCCTTCAGCGCGCGGCGGAACGACGGGCCGTGCACCTCGGTCCGCTTCCGGTCCAGCCGCCCCAGGGGTGTGCCGTCCGGCCTCCAGTACTTGTAGTAGGGGGAGAGCGTCGCGCAGAGCCACGTGCCCTGCTTGACCATCTGTGCCACCGCCGCGTCGTCCAGCTCGAGGCCGTGCTCGATGGAATCGCACCCCCCGTCGAGCGCCCGCTTCATCCCGGGGTTGCTGTACGCGTGGCACGCGACCTTCTTCCCCCAGCCGTGGGCCTCGTCGACGATGGCCTTCAGCTCCTCGACGGTGAGGGTGGGCTGTGACTGGAGATTCCCGGCCGCGTCGACCCACGAGCGGTGGGTCATGTAGACCTTGATCCAGTCGGCGCCGTTCTCCAGCTGCTCCCGGGTGGCCTTGCGCGCCTCGACCGGACCGTCCACGAGCTGCGCCCCCTTTGGGACCGTCACCTCGGGCGCGTAGCCCTCGAGGTTGTACCCGCCGGTGGTGGAGATCGCCCGCGTGGAGACGAACATCCGCGGGCCGGGGATGTGCCCCTCCTCGATGGCTTGCTTGATCCCCACGTCCCCGTATCCGGCGCCCTCGGTCTCCACGTCACGGATCGTGGTGAAGCCCTGCTCCAGCGCCCGCCGCACGGCGACCGTGGCCCTGGCCGCGCGGTAGGCCAGGGGGTGCTTCAAGAGCTGAACGTCGTAGCCGCCCTCGGACGGCTCCTCGCCCTGGAGGAAGACGTGGGTGTGCGCGTCGATCATCCCCGGCAGGACCGTCGCCCCCGAGAGGTCGATGACCTTCGCCCCTGCGGGGACGGCGCCCGTCCCGACGCTCTCGATGCGGTTGCCGCGGATGACGATGGTCTGGTTGCTCTTCACCGAGCCCGAGACGCCGTCGATCAGCGTCCCGGCGCGGATGACCGTCACCGGAGCCGGAACTGGAGCCGGCGGGTCGGCCGCCGCCGCGATGCGACAGACCAGTGACAGCGCCAGCATCCACCCGCGACGGCTCGACATGTCCCCGCCTCCCGGAAGAAGCCGCGCATGGTTCCGCATCCGTCGCGGCGGAGCAAAGGCATTCGTGATAGTCGGCCCCGCCATGCCCAAGCCCTCCCAGCGCCGCGGCCTGCGCGCCGCCTACGCGAAGTCCCGCAGCGTCGACCCACGGCCCATCACCGGGCGCGAGAAGCCGGCGGACCTCCTCGCCCACGCCTTCGGGGCTTACGTCGGCCGACAGGAGCGGACGGCGTTCGAGCTGATGCAGCGGAGCGTGGCCGAGGACTGCAGCATCTTCCTCACGCTCTCCGGGGCGATGACTCCGGCTGGTTTGCACCAGAGTTGCCTCATCCCGCTCATCGAGCGCGGAATCATCAGCGCGCTCACCACCACCGGCGCCAACCTGTACCACGACGCTCACCGGATCATCGGCCACGCGATCCGTGAGGTGAACCCCAACGCCGGAGACCTCCAGATGCGCCTGGCGCGCATCATCCGCATCTACGACCTCGGCTTCTGGGAGGAGGCGCTCCTCGACACCGACCGGCTCTTCAGCGCGATCATCCGGCGGCCCGAATTCCAGCGGAAGATGACCACCCCCGAGTTCCACCATCTGCTCGGGAAGGCGGTGCACGGGATCGAGCGGTCCCTCGGGGTGAAGAAGCCTTCTCTGCTGGCCACCGCCTACAAGCACGCCGTGCCCATCTGGGTGGGCGCGGTGCAGGACGGCAGCATCTTCCTGAACGTGGTGAAGCTGAAGCGGCTCCTCGGAGAGGCGTTCAAGTTCGAGCTGGACATCAACGACGACGTCTACTCGATGGCGGCGATGCAGCACTTCTGCCGCCACCACGGGAGCAAGAAGCTCGCGATCTGGATCCTCGGCGGCGGCGTGCCCAAGAACTACACGCTGCAGGGCGAGCCGTTGCTCGACCAGATCCTCTCGGTCCCGACCACCGGCTTCGACATCGATCTCCAGTTCTGCGTCGACCCGGTGGACAACGGCGCGCTCTCCAGCTGTCCGGCAGGGGAGGGCCACACCTGGGGGAAGGTCTCGGTGGAGGCCGTGGAGTCGGGCTCGGTGTACGTGCACACCGACGTCACCGCCGTCTTCCCGTGGCTGACCCACGCGCTGTTCTCGACGGGGGCGAGGCGGACGCCGATGCGGCTGATGGACCGCATGGACGAGGCCATCGCCTTCCTCGATGCCGACGTGGCGCGGCGGAAGAAGAAGCTGCTCGCGACCATCGACTGGGATCCGGACAGTGACTCGCCGACGAGCGGCGAGCACGAGATGGTCGTCCGCTGAGACCCGGCGTCGCTCACAGCCAGGAGAGCCGCCGGAGGCGAGTCCCATCGCCGATGTACAGGACCCCTTTGCTATCCAGGGCAATGCTCGTGGGCGCCCCGAACCTCGCAGTCGCCTGATCGCCGTCGGTGACACTGGTGGGCAAGCTGCCGGCGAGCGTCGTGACCACGCCGGACGGGGTGATCATCCGGATCCTCCGGTTGCCGAAGTCGACGACGAACAGCTTCCCGAACTGGTCGCAGGCGATTCCGTCGGGGAACTGGAAGCGCGCCTCGGTGAGCGAGCCGTCCTGGAAGGTCACTCCCGATCCGCCGCCGGTGTAGGTGGTCGTCGTTCCGTTCACTCCGTCGGACGTCACCATCTTGATCTTCATGTTGTCCGAGTCGGCGACGAACACCTGGTCGAAGAACCGGTCGCCCAGGGGTCCGCAGATCGCGACACCTTCCGGGAAGAAGAATCGAGCGTCCGTTCCGGTCCCGTCGGCATCGCCGGCGCTCCCGTTGCCCGCGATCCTGTTCAGGGATCCGATCGACGGGTCGGTCTCCCAGATCGCGCTCTGGGCGATGTCGGTCGCAAACAGGTCACCATGGAGGGCGGCCACGTCGAAGAAGATGCTCGACTGATTCTCCGAGCTCACGATCGTGGTGACCAGGCCCGACGGAGCGATCTGGCGGATGTAGCTGCCGCCGCCAGCCGGGCTTCCGGGATCCGCCACGTAGAGGTTCCCATCGGTATCCAGCGAGATCCCCGTCGGGCTCATGAACTCGGCGCCGTTGCCGACGCCATCCTTGTGCCCGGCGATGCCTCCGGCCAGGGTCCCCACCGAGCCCGCGGGGCTCACGACCCGGATGACGTGATTCCCGGTGTCGGCGACGAAGATCGTCCCGGACGCGCCGTCGACCGTGACTCCGCTGACGGACATGAACCGCGCGACCGTGCCATCCGGGTCGTCCACGTAGCCGCCCCCACCGCCGGCGATCGTGTCGACCTGAACGCCGGTCAGCTCGTAGGTGAACATCGCGCTCTGTGCCTCCTGCCGGTTCCCCCCGAAGACATGGATGGTGCCGCTGCCCGCGCGCGCGGGGACCTCGACCGTGAGCTCCGTCGCAGTGGCCTCGCGGACCGTGCAGTGCACGTTGTTCAGCTCCACGTCGATGATCGACGCGTCCGGGGTGAAGCCGGATCCGGTGATCGTCACGACCGTTCCGGCCTTGCCGTGGGTGGGGTCGATGGCAGCGATGAACGGCTGGTCGGGATCGGCTGTCTGGTCAGCCACGACGGCGAACGAGAATCCCGAGATCTGGCCGATCATCGTGCCGCCCTGGACGGTCGCTCCCGGGACCTCCTGCCATCCGCTCTGCGTCGCGTTGGTCTTGAACAGCCTCGGCGACGTGCCCGCGGGGACGGTGCCCACGTCGAAGGGGACGGTGATCGTGGCTGGCACGGCGAAGCTGGTCCCGTGCGGCGTGAAGGCGAAGATCGGACCGAGCGCGACGACCCCCGCTGGCAAGGGCGGCGCCCCGGTGCCGGAGCGCGTGACCTCGATGGGCGTGGCCGCCGAGAGCGCGCCGGCCGGGATCGTCACCTGCGCACCCGATGCCTCGCTCGCCTGGCCTCCCGCGGGCCCGATGCCGCTTCCCGTCCCTGCGTCCTGCCGCGGACCCGGGTCGCTCCCGCCGCCGCAGCCGCAGACGACGAGCATCGCCAAGACGGGGACCAGCCACCCACGACACATCGGTTCATCCATGACGCCTCCTCAAAATGAAGACCTCGCGCACCGGGGCACCGGCGCTGCCGGAGCCGTCCTGGTCAGTGGGGAGCCCCGGGCTCATCGGACCAGCCTCACCCGGACCGCCGGGGTCGCGCCGCGGCGGGAGTGGGCCTCCCAGGACAGCGTCTCGACGGCGGAGTAGACGGTGGACGCGAGGAACGGGTCGGGCGGGGTGGCCGGGAACACCCGTCCGACGATCTGCGGCTCTCTCCACCGCGCCTCGACGATCGAGAGGAGCTCGTTCCGTCCCGGCACGCGCCAGTCGCGATGGCCGGCGAACCCGGCGCCGTCATCGAGACGCGCGGCCGCCGCGAGCGCTTGATTCCACGTCAGCGTCTGTGGAGCGCCCGAGGTCGCCACGCATCGGTCGTCCTCGAGGGAATGCGGAGTGCCACCATCGTCGAGGACCGTCCCCAGCGGGCAGCGCTGCCAGCTCAGCCCGGTGCGTTGGTCCAGCGCGGTGCCGTCCGGGCGAACGAGGAACCGCTCCTCGAGGGCTTCGTGCGCGTCCAGCGATGCGCGCCGCCGCTCGACCGAGGCTGCCTCGGACCGCGCACAGGCGCACACAGCCGGAAGGAGCAGGACCGCGCAGACATCCAGGAGACCTCGTCGTTCCACGGGGAGCAGGACGGAAGTTCCCGGCGAACCCGGACATCACCCACCGGACGGCCGGTTGCGGACCGGGTCTCGTGTCCTGACGCGGGCAGTCGCGTTGCGATTGAAACGATCTGCCTGAAGGCCGCACCCTCCCGGATTAGCTTCGCTCCCGGAGGTTGCCGATGGCCGAACAGCCGCACTTCGTCGAGATCACCGCCGAGTCGGTGGGCGGGCTGCACTTCCGGGTGACCCACGGCCCGAGCGGGTCCACCACGGTGACCGACGCTCCGAAGGACAACGGCGGCGAGGCCTCCGGGTTCTCACCCACCGACCTGGTCGCGACCGGTCTCCTCGACTGCATGATGACCACCATGGCCATCGTGGCGAAGCGCGAGGGAACCTCCTGGGGCAAGACCCGCGGCCGCGTCGAGAAGCACATGAATCCGGCGCCACGGCGCATCGGGACGCTCGTGGTCGACCTGTGGATGCCCTCCGAGCTCCCCGCCGACCGGCGCCCGCGGATGGAGGAGGTCGCGCACACCTGCCCGGTGATGCGGACGCTCCACCCCGACGTGAAGGTGGAGACCCGCTTCCACTACTGAGTCAGCCGGGCCGCGACAGCACGGAACCCAGCTCGAAACCCGGACATCGCCTCGCCACCGGGGTGGGTGACTGGGGGCGAGCGTCGGAAAGTGCCGGCCGGGCCTACTTCGGGGCGGGAACCACGGGCATGCCCCGGACCCGGAGCCGCGCCGCGCGCGCGAGGACGTCCGACGCCTCGCTCCGGGCCCCGGAGGAGAGCAGCGTCTCGCCGAGCCACCGGGCGGGCTCCTCCCCCGAAGGATTGTCCGGGTCGGTCCGACGCCAGAACGCGTCCGAGCGGCGGAAGTGCTCGAGCGCCTCCGGCCGCCGCTTTTCCGCCAGTGCCAGCCGGCCGAGCCCGACCCAGGCCTCGGCCTGGAGAGGCACCTCCTCGCGCAGCTCCGTCCCGGCGATGGCGAGGCCGCCGAGGAGTGACTGGCGGGCCCGCTCGGTCAGCCCGAGCTCGACCTCGGCGAGCCCCATCTCGACGAGGATGCGCATCAGGAACCACTGTCGAGGCGGGTCCGCGGGCAGGTGCTCCAGCGCCCGGCGTTGCCAGTCCACCGCCTCGTCGGGACGTCCGCCGAGCCTGGCGATCCGGCCGGCGACCCAGTCGAAGGTGAGCGTCTCGTGATGGGCCTCCGGGAGGGCATCGAGCGCACGTATCTCGACGCTGGCCTCCTCGCTCCGCCCCACCTCGGCGAGCGCCAGCGCGCGGTGGACGCGGGCCGAGAGCGTCATCCGGTGGGTGGGCCCGAGCGCCCGGGTCAGCGTGTCCATGGCCGGCGAGAGATCCGCCAGCGCCTCGCCCCCTCGCCTCAGCGCGAGCAGCGTGATTCCACGCGAGGCGTGCATGTTGCCCCAGGCTCGCGAGTCCCGGTCCTTGGTCGGCTCGCGGATCTCCAGGCCTCGGTTGTTGTCCTCCAGCGTCGCGTGCAGGTACCCGAGCCTCCGGCCACACGTCACCCGGTTGATGGAGGTCTGCCCGACCAGCGGGCTCCTCGCCCCGAGCGCCTCGCGGGCGTCGTGCAGCGCGCGGGTCATCTCCTCGTAGCTCCGGTCGGGGTAGCCGGCGTGGCACAGGGCGCGTCCGTAGACGTCGCGCGCGTAGATGACCCGTGGATGGGTGGGCTGTCCCGGATAGGCGTCCTGGGCGAAGCGAAGGCCGCGCTCGGCCTCCCGGAGGGACCGCTGTGGATCGCGGTCGCCGTACTGGTGCGCCTCGGCGAGCAGGACCGCCGCGGAGACGGTACGGGAGTCGCGGTCCCCCAGGCGGGTGTGCGCGAGCTCGAGCGCCGCCTCCGCGTCGGCGATGGCCTCGTCTCGCCGGACCTGGTTGATGCCGAGCTCGGCCCGATTCACGAGCGCGTGGACGAGATCGCCGGGCTGCTCGGCCGCCTCTGCCCGCAGCTCGGGAAGGAGCCGCTCGAGCGCCACGCGCAGATCCGCGGCTCGCCCGCGCGCCAGGAGCACGTCCGTCTCGAGCAGCCGGGCCCGGAGGCGCTGCGGATGTCGGTCGGGCAGTGCCGCGGACTCGCGGAGCGCCTGCTCGGCCACGCGCTCACCCCGCTCCGTCTCGCCGAGGTCCAGCAGCGTGCTCCCCAGCAGATTCAGGAGCTCCACCCGCAGCTCGGGCCGGCGGCCGCCGATCCGGTCGAGGTCGGAATGCGCGCGCTCGAGCAGCTGCACCACCGAGAGCGAGCGGCCCTCGGCTCCGTACGGGCTCGCCTCGCGGAAGATGGCGCTCAGGTACTCCTTCACCTGCTCCGCCCGGCGCTGCTCCGCGGCGGCACGACGCGCCTGCCACACCGCCGCCGAGGTCCCGGCGGTCACCGCGGCCATGATGGCCATCGCCGCCCCGGTGGCCGCCCGGTGACGGAGCACGAACTTCCGCACCCGGTACCCGAGGCTGTCCGGTCGCGCCTGGACCGGATGGCCGGTCAGGTAGCGCGCGAGATCGTCGGCGAAGGCGGCGGCGGTCGGGTAGCGCTCCTCGGGCGAGAGCCGCAGCGCCTTGAGCACGACCGTGTCGAGGTCGCCGCCGAGGAGCCGCCTCGAGGCCGCCGGTCCCACCTGGCTCGGAGGCGGGAGGGTGACGGCGCGGAGCTGCTCGACGTAGGGCCGCTCCGGGCTTCGCCGCAGCCGGTACGGGGGCACCTCGGCCAGAAGCTCGTAGAGCAGGACGCCCAGGGAGTAGATGTCGCTGGCCACGCCGATCTGCTCCCCGGCGAGCTGCTCGGGCGAGGCGTGGTCCGGAGTGAAGGCCGGCCCGGACAGGTCGGTCAGCTCGCTCCGGTCCGTCTCCTCGAGCAGCTTGGCGATGCCGAAGTCCAGCAGCCGGACCTGGCCCTCCGGGGTCACCAGCACGTTGGAGGGCTTGAGGTCCCGGTGCACCACCAGACGCCCGTGGGCGTGCGCCACCGCCGCGAGGACCTGGAGGAAGAGCTCCAGCCGGGCGCGAATCGACAGACCCGTCTCGCGGGCGTGGACGTCGATGGGCCGCCCCTCGACGTACTCGAGGGCCAGGTACGGTTCGCCGCCGGGAGTCACCCCCGCGTCGAGCAGCCGCGCGATGTTGGGGTGGGCCAGCGTGGCGAGGATCTCCCGCTCGCGCTCCAGCCGCTGCCGGAGCGGCTCCGCCATCCAGGAGACGCGGGGGAGCTTGAGGGCCACCGTCCGCCGCGTCATCACGTCCGACCGCTCGGCGAGCCACACGGTTCCCATCCCACCCTCGCCCAGCCGGCGGATGAGCCGGTAGGGGCCCACGGTGCGCGGCGAGGCCCACGCCGCCCGGATCGCGACCGGGGTGGGGAAGCGCGGGAGCGCCTCGAGGATCGACGGGCTCGCCCGTGGGGAGAGGAGCTTCCGCACCAGGGCGACGTCGCGCCCGTGCTCGGGAGCGAGGTTGGCCAGCCACGCCTCGCGCTCCGCCTCGGGGATGTCCAGGACCTGGTCGAGCAGGCGGTCCACCCGTGCCCATGTCTCCTGGCTGAGCTCTTTCGGGTCCAACACGTCCCCCCGGGGACAGGAGCCTGCGCGGAACTCTAGGACTTCAGCGCCGCGGCCAGCCAGAGGCGGGCCTTTTCCCAGTCGCGACGGACGGTCCGGTCGGTGACACCGAGCGCCTCGGCCGTCTCCGGCTCGGAGAGGCCGCCGAAGTACCGGAGCTCCACCACCTCCGCCATCCGGGCATCGTGGGAGGCGAGGCCCTCCAGCGCCCGGTGCACGGTGAGGATCTCCTCCGGCGCCTGCACCGGCATCGCCTCGGTGCCGAGCAGAGGGAGGCTGGGCTGACCCCCGCCGCGCCGCTCCGCGGTCCGCTCCCGGGCGAAGTCGACGATGATGGTCCGCATCGCGCGCGCGGCGTAGCGCATGAAGTGGCGCCGATCCTCGATCCGCAGCCGGTGCGTCCGGGCGAAGCGGACGAACCACTCGTGGACCAGCGCGGTGGTGTCGAGGAGCGTGTTCCGCCGCCCCGAGCCGAGCCGGACGTGGGCGATGTAGCGGAGCTCGTCGTACGTCGCGCGGAACACGGCCTCTGCGGCCGCCGAGTCCCCCGCCTGCGCTCGCCCCAGGAGCTCGGTCAGATCGAGCTCGTCGTCCATCCCGGGGGGAGAGGCTACCCGGGATCGCCTCCGTGGGGCGACCCCGGAGGTCTGAGGCTCAGCCCCCCGCACCCAGGGGGACGCCCGTGGAAGCGCGCAGGGGCGCGCCACCGATGAGGCTCAGCCCCCGAGGCTCAGCTTCCGGTGCCGGTCGACGGCCGGCCCGGCTCGGCCTTCTCCACCAGCCGGAGCTGGCCCGTGGCCGCCAGGGCCGGAGCGTCCACCTCGCGCTCGAGGTAGGTGTAGCCGGCGAGCCCGGCCTCGTAGGCGCGGAGCAGCTGCCGCGACTGGTCCAGGGTCATGTTCCCCTTGCGCAGCGCCTCCTCGGCGAAGCGCCGCACCCGGGCCACCAGATCGTCCTTGCTGTAGCTGACGTAGTTCAGCACCTCGGTGACCGTGTCGCCGGACACGACGTGGTCGATGAGGTAGCCGCCGCTCGGTCCGAGCGAGACCTGGACCGCGTTTGTGTCCCCGAACAGGTTGTGGAGGTCGCCGAGGATCTCCTGGTACGCGCCCACCAGGAAGATGCCGATGAAGTAGTCGTCCTGGTTGACCGGGTGCAGCTCCAGCACGTCCTTCACGTCGCGCCGGTCGATGAAGTGCTCGATCTTCCCGTCCGAGTCGCAGGTGATGTCCGCCAGAACCGCCCGCCGGCTGGGGCGCTCGGTGAGGCGGTGGATCGGCATGATCGGGAAGAGCTGGTCGATGGCCCAGCTGTCGGGCAGCGACTGGAAGACGCTGAAGTTGCAGAAGTAGGTGTCTGCAAGCTGCCGCTCGAGCGTCTCCATCTCCTCGGGCATCTCGTCCAGCTCGCGCGCGGTGCGGAGCACCTTCTGGCACACAGCCCAGAAGAGGTTCTCCGCTGCCACACGGTCCGCCAGGGTCAGGTGCCCCAGCGAGAAGAGGGTGAGGCACTCCTCCTTGTACTCGGTGGCGTCGTGGTAGGCCTCGAGCACGTTCTTCCGCGTCAGCTCGCGGTAGGTGGCCCAGAGCTTCCGCACCACCGGCGAGGCGTCCTCGGGAAGCGATTCCGGCACGCCCTGGGCGTCGAACTCGCTCACCCCCAGCACCTCGGTCACCAGCACCGCGTGGTGGGCGACGACCGCCCGGCCCGACTCGGAGACCAGGGTGGGGTGCTCCACGTTGGCCTCGTTGCAGGCCTCCAGCACGCTGAACACCACGTCGTTCGCGTACTCCTGCGTGGTGTAGTTCATCGACGAGGTGAAGTTGGTCTGGCTGCCGTCGTAGTCGACGCCCAACCCACCGCCGACGTCGAGGTACTTCAGCGGCGCGCCCGCCTGCGCCACCTCGACGTAGAAGCGGCTCGCCTCGCGCAGCGCGTTCTTGAAGTTGCGGATGTTGGAGACCTGGCTGCCGAGGTGGAAGTGCAGGAGCTCGAAGCAGTCGAGGAGCCCGACCTTCCGCATGAAGTCCATCGAGTCCACCAGCTCGCTCGAGGACAGCCCGAACTTGCTCCGGTCTCCGCCGGAGGCCTCCCACTTGCCCGCGCCGCGCGTGCTGAGCTTCACCCGGATGCCGATGCGCGGGCGGATGCCCACCTTCCGCGCCACTTCGGCGATGAGGGGAATCTCGCTCGGCTTCTCCACCACCAGCACCACGTTGCGGCCCAGGCGCGAGGCGTAGAGCGCGGTCTCGATGTACTCCTCGTCCTTGTACCCGTTGCAGACCACCAGGGCCTCGGGGCTGTCGAGCAGCGCCATCACCGCGAGCAGCTCGGGCTTGCTCCCCGCCTCCAGCCCGTAGTCGTAGGGCTTGCCCGCGTCGACGACGGTCTCCGCCACGTAGCGGTGCTGGTTCACCTTGATCGGGTAGACGCCCTTGTAGGCGCCCCGGTAGCCGTGCTCGGCGATCGCCCGGCGGAACGACTCGTTGAGGTGGACCACCCGGCTCCGCAGCACGTCGGTGAAGCGGATGAGGAGCGGAAGGGGAATGCCGCGGCGGCGGACCTCCTCCACCAGCTCCTTGAGGTCCATCGAATGGCCATTGCCATCTGCGTGGACGGTGACGTTCCCCTTGTCATTGATGCCGAAGTACCCCGCGCCCCAGCTGCGCACGCCGTATGTCTCGAAGGCGTCCGCGAGGGACCAGGGCTGGGGGGGTTGGGTGGGCATCGTGAGGTCAAAACCTCCGGGGGCGGCCCCCGTCTTGCAGGTGGGCGCGCACAATAGAAGAACACAGGGGCCCGTCAACACAGAGACCCGAGGCACGTCGACGACATCCCTGTGACGCCGGATCCGGGGTCGGGATTCCCCCGGGCGGCACGTTTCTCAGATTTCCCGGATCGCCTCGAGCACCTGGTCCACGTGCCCGTCGACCTTCACCTTCGGCCACACGCGCGACACCTTGCCTGACCCGTCGATCAGGAACGTGGACCGCTGGATGCCCATGAACTTCCGCCCGTAGAGGGACTTCTCCCCCCATGCGCCGTACTTCTCGGAGACCGCGTGGTCCGGGTCGGCGAGGAGCGGGAACGGCAGCTTGTACTTGCCGGCGAACTTGGCGTGGCTGGCTTCCGAGTCCGGGCTCACCCCCAGCACCACCGCGCCCGCCTTCTGGAGGGCGCTGTGCTCGTCGCGGAAGGAGCAGGCCTCGCGCGTGCAGCCCGGCGTGTCGTCCTTCGGGTAGAAGTAGACGACCACCTTCTTTCCCTTGAAGTCGGAGAGCTTCACCGTCTTCCCGGACTGGTCCTCGAGGCTGAACGCGGGGGCCTTGTCGCCGACGTCGGGCATCGCCATGGGCGCTCACTTAACCCGTGCGGGCCGGGGAGCAACGGGTTTCGCTGCATCGGGCTGCCCGACTTGCTCCACCGCCTGCCGGAGCTTGGCCAGCTGGACCAGGGCGTCGGGGTCCTCGAGCAGCCGGTGGACGGCCGTGCTCCGGAGCACGGCCACCGTGTCCCCCCGCTCCAGCGCCGCCTTGACCTCGGGGTCGGAGATCGCGGCCCGGAAGCGGGGGTTCTTCTCCAGCGCGGTGACCGCGGGGTGGTCCGCCAGCCGCTGGAAGAGCTCCGGGGACCGGAAGACCTTCTGGGCGGCGGCGAGGTCCGCGGTCCGGGAGAAGTAGGGCGACGCAAACAGGTTCCACTTCCGGGCAATGGCGAAGGCGGTGGAGTCCTTCGGCGAGATGCCGAGTCCCTTGCCCTCGACCTGGACGTTGTCCTCCACGAAGGCCAGCGCCGACAGCGCCACCCAGGCGACCGCGGCCACCTTGCCCGCCCCGAGGAGCGCCCCCAGCGCACGATCCGCTCCCCGCTCGCCGGGTTCCCTGCCCGCGAGCACGCCCTGGAGCAGCCGGGTGCCGAGCATCCGCACGACCACCGCCACGACGATGAAGGTGGCGAAGCTCGCGGCGATGGCTCCCAGGCTCTCCGAGGTGTGGAAGAGCTTCGCGAACGACGGGCCGAGCAGCTTTCCTCCCGGCCGGGCCGCGAAGGCGGCAACGACCAGAGCGCCCCAGCTCGCGAGCTGCCGAGACGCACCGGAGCGGGCGCCGAACGCGGCCCCCACCGCCACCAGCGCGAGCACCACCAGGTCGACGGTCATGTGATCTTGAAGGCCTTGCCGCGCGTCTCCTCGTACAGGCGCTCCTTCACGAGGGTCAGCTTCTCCTTGTACAGCGCATTCTGCGGCTCGTAGGTCAGGGCCATCTTCAGCCCGCGCTCGGCGGCGGCGAGGTTGCCCTTTTCCAGATCCCCGAGCGCCGTCTGGTAGAGCTGCCGCGCCTTGGGATTCAGACCGATCTGCTCCACGGCCTGCTGCTTCACCGCGGCCTTGGTCTCCTGCTCGGACGTGTCGTCGAAGCGGAGCTTGCGCGCCCGCTCCGGTCCGGTGATGTCCGCCAGGTACCGCGGGCGGCGCACGTCGTCGCGGAGCACGTAGTAGGCCTCGGTGACCCGCTTGTAGACGTCGTGGACCCGGGCCTTGTACGCCTCGTCCTCGAGGTGGAAGAAGCGGTCGGGGTGGTAGGCGCGGCTCTCGCGGTAGAAGGCGCGCTTCACCTCCACCGCGCTGGCGGTGGTGGGCACGCCGAGCAGCTCGAAGTAGTCCAGGCTGTCCAGCCGCTCCGCCTTCCACGCCAGATGGGCCTCCGGATCCGTCGGGGCCTGGGCCGCCGCGGGGGGCACCGGCGGAGCCAGCGGGGCGACCTGCGGGAGCGGCGGAAGCGGCCGCGCAACTTCCCCGGGCTGCAGCGGGGCCATGACCGGGATGCCGAGGCTCGTCTCGCTCATCGGGTCGTGTGCCGGCCGGCGGGGGGCCCGTGCCTGAGCGGCGCCGGGGGGCCGCGGGACGGCCTGCTTCACCGGCGCGAGGGGCGCGATGGCCGGCGCGATGTTCAACCCGAGAGACGGGAGCGGTGGGTTCGCCGGGGGTGGGGTGGATGCGGGACGGAACACCCGCGCGGGCACGACTCCGGGCTGGGGCGGCGGGCTGGCAGCGCGGGCCTGCTCGGTGAGGAACTCACCGGTGGGCGTGGGGAGGGGCGCCTTCGGATGCTCTGCGGCGGGCTGCTCGCGGGTGGGGGTCCGGGGAAGGCCTGAGGCCGGGGGTCCAGGCCTGGCGGGAGCACCGGTGCCAGCGGCGGGGGTCGGGACGCGCGTGCCCGATGCCGCAGTAGGAGGACGCGGGGGCCCGGCCGGCGCTGCGCCGGCTCGCTGCGGGGCTGCGGGTCCAGCGGCAGGAACGCCCGGGGAGGTGGCGGACCGTGGAGGCGCGGGCGGAGGCCGGGTCGCGGCCGGAGCGGCGGGGGGCCAGACCGGCGCGGGCGGTGGCGGGGCGACGGGGAACGGCGCGTCCAGGACCGGCACGCTGATCGGGGTGGTGCGGAACGTCCCCGTGGTCTCGAACCCGCCCTCCGGGACCTCCGATGGATCCACCGGAGCCAGCGGCTGGGTGGTCGTCGGCCGCGGCGGCTCGCCCGGGGCCACCGGGGAATCCGAACCCGGCTTGTCAGGCGGCTCGGTCACGGACCCTCGCTCAGCCCTCCACGGCAGTCGGCAGCTCTGGCAGCACGTCGCGCGAGGTGCCGGGCGGGACGGCATGCACCATGCCACGAGCCAGGCGCGTCTGCCGGTTCTGCTGGATGGACCGCTGGATGTCCGCCTCGCTCAGGCCCGAGGACAGCGAGATGGTGGTGGACGTCTTCTGGCCGGTCTCGAGGTCGGCGGCGGAGACGTTCACGATCCCATCGGTGTTGATCTCGAACGTCACGTCGATCTTCACCTCGCCCCGGTAGCCCACCCGGAAGCCGGCGAACTCGAACTCGCCGAGCATCTCGCACTCGTCCGCCCGGTTGGATTCGCCCTGGTAGACGCGGATCTTCACCCGCTCCTGCCCGTCGCGGCTGGTGGTGAAGGTCTTGCTCCGGTCGATAGGGACGGGGGTGTTCTTCTCGATGATCCGCTCGGTGAACCCGCCCACGGTCCCGATGCGGAGGGTGAGCGGGGTGACGTCCACCAGGAAGGTCTCGGTCCGGGCGTCCATCAGGGCGTGCGCCTGGAGCGCCGCGCCCATCGCCACGACCTGGTCCGGGTTGATGCCCTCCAGCGGCTCCTTCTGGAAGTAGTGCCGCACCGAGTTCTGGACGATCGGAAGCCGGGTCGGTCCACCCACCAGGATGACGGCGTCCACGTCGGCCGCGGTGAGCCGGGCGCTCTGCAGCGCCTCGTCGCAGACCTTGAAGGTCCG
>DASXGF010000525.1:0-3101 GCA_036489275.1 Myxococcaceae bacterium
TCCTCGACGTTCTCCACCGCGAGCAGCGGCGCACCGGCCGCCACCTTGCCCAGGAGCGGAACCTCCACCAGCCCCGGGTCGCGCCGCGGCGCGCCCATGCCCAGGACCAGCCGGGCCCGCTTGGTGGGAACCAGCGCCCGGGACTGCTGCTCGCCGCGGAGCAGGTACCCCTTGCGCTCCAGCGCCTTCAGATGGTCGTTCACCCCGTTGGTGGAGCGGATGTCCATCTCCTCGCCGATCTCACGGATGGTGGGGGGGAAGCCGCGCTCTTCGGTCTGCCGGACGATGAAGTGGAGGATCTCCCGCTGTCTGCCCGTCAGCTCTTCCATCTTGCCCTCCGCAGGACGCTCTCCAAGCGAGTTGCACCCTGCCTGAACGGGCGTGCAGAGTCAACACTTTGGCCCTCGACCCGAAAGAACTGCAACACCCCGTGGTCCCTGTGGGAAGGTCTCGATGTCCGTGCACACCCGTCTCGCGGCTGCTCTGTTGCTCGGCGCGCTCGGCCTCGCGGCTTGCCCCGCGGTGAAGGTCCGGAACGACGAGGTCTCCAAGGAGCGAACCCGCTACCGCTTCGGAGATCCGGGTTCCGACTGGCGTCGGGTGTCCCTCAGCGACGTGGACGTGGCCTGGGTGAGAGACTCCAGTGGTCACACCCTGTCGGTGAGCTCGATGTGCCAGGACTACCAGGAGGCACCCCTCAGCGCGCTGCGGCGCCAGCAGCTGGTGGGCTTCACCCAGGCCGAGCGTGTGGAGGAGCGGGAGGACACGCTGGACGGTCGCGCGGCTCTCTTCTCGCGCTGGAAGGCGAAGCTCGACGGCGTGGCGGTGGAGCTGGGCCTCTGGACGGTGAAGAAGGACGGCTGCATCTACGACTTCACGTACACCAGCCCGCGCGGTGGTTATGACCAGCAGTCCCAGGCGCTGGCGAGGCTGGTCCAGGGCTTCGGGACGGAGCGAGTGAAGTGACCGCGCCAGACGGCGAGTACAGCTCCGAGGAATCGGACCGCGAGTCGCTCGGGGCCATCGTGGGCCAGGAGCTGGAGAGCCTCATCCCGTTCCGGGACAAGCTCCGCCGCGGCCTCGAGCAGCTGGGCGGGATGTTCGTCCTCGGCGGCCGCGCGCTGGCGCGCGGCGTCCAGCCCCCCTCGAGCCTCGGGGCTGTGGTGTACCAGGTGGAGTCGCTCGGGGCGCGCTCGGTTGCCATCGGAACGCTCACCGCGGCCTTCGCCGGGCTGGTCATCGCCATCCAGTTCGGCTTCTTCCTCGCCCGGTTCGGCGTGCAGCACACGGTGGGGAAGGTGGTGGTCCTCACGCTCTTCCGCGAGCTCGCCCCGGTGCTCACCGCGCTCACGGTGGGCGCGCGCATCGGAAGCGGCATCGCCGCCGAGCTGGGCTCGATGACCGTCACCGAGCAGGTGGATGCCGTCCGCGCGCTGGGGGCCGATCCGATCAAGAAGCTGGTGGTCCCCCGCGTCTACGCCTGCCTGATCGTGATGCCGATGCTCACTGTCCTGGCCGACGTGACCGGCTTCATCGCCGGCGCGGCGGTCACCAAGTTCGAGTACGACATCTCCTTTGCCCAGTTCTTCACCTCGGCGCTCGACACGGTCGACGAGGCCGACTTCCTCTCCGGCGTGGGCAAGTCCGTGGTCTTCGGGCTGATCATCTCGGTGGTGGGCTGCTACAAAGGCTTTCACGTGGAGGGTGGGACGGAAGGGGTAGGTCGAGCCACCACCCAGACGGTCGCGGTCGCCTCGGTCGCCGTCTTGCTCGCCGATTTCTTCCTGACCAAGCTTCTCCTCACCATCACGTGACCGCCCCCGCCGCCACGCCTGCCCCATCCGAGGTGCTCATCCGCTTCGAGGGCCTCCACAAGGCCTTCGGCCCCAAGGTCGTGTTCGACGACCTGTCGCTCGAGGTGCGCAGGGGCGAGACGCTCAGCGTCATCGGGGGCTCGGGGGCCGGCAAGAGCGTGCTCCTCAAGTGCCTCATCGGGCTCATGGACCCCGACGGTGGGCGCATCCACTTCGACGGGCAGGACCTCTCCGGCTTCGGGGAGAAGGAGTTCCTCGCCGTCCGCCAGCGGGTGGCGATGGTGTTCCAGGGCTCGGCGCTGTTCGACAGCATCTCGGTGGGGGAGAACATCGAGTACCCGCTCAAGGAGCACTTCCCGGAGATGCCCGCCGAGGAGCGCGTGAGCCGGGTTGCCCGCGTCCTCGGCCTGGTCAACCTCCCCGGCATCGAGACGATGCGTCCCTCGGACCTCTCCGGTGGCATGCGCCGCCGGGTGGGGCTGGCCCGGGCGATCGCCACCGACCCCGAGGTCATCCTCTGGGACGAACCCACCACCGGGCTGGATCCGATCAGCACCCGCACCATCGACGAGCTGATCCGGAGCATGCGGGCCAAGCTGCGCTGCACCTCCATCGTCGTCACCCACGACATGCAGAGCGCCTTCACCGTGTCGGACCGCATCGCGATGCTGGCCAACCGGCGCATCGTGCAGGTGGGGACCGTACCCGAGATGAAGTCCAGCACCGTGAAGGAGGTCCGGGCCTTCCTCGACGCGCGCAAGGGCGAGGCGAGGGTGGACTGACCCATGGCGACCCCCAGCGAGAACGCCACCCAGCGCGAGCGCCGGCTGATCGTCCGGGCGGGGCTCTTCGTGGGCCTCGCGCTGGTCCTCTTCGGCTTCGTGGTGCTCCTCATCGGCAAGGAGAACCGGCTCTTCGACCGGCAGGTCCGCTACCACGCGTTCTTCGAGAACGTGGAGGGCCTGAAGCGTGACTCCCCGGTGTGGCTGGGCGGCCTCGAGGTCGGTCGCGTCGTCTCCATCTCCTTCTCCCCGGACCTGGGGGACAAGAAGATCGACGTGATGATCGAGATGTCGAAGACCTTCGCGCCGCGGGTGCGGACCGACTGCGTCGCCCGGGTGGGCGGCCGCGGCGTGCTCGGAGACAAGGCGATCGACATCTCGCTCGGCACCTCCGAGGGCGACCCCATCCCCGTGGGCGGCGCGATCCCCAGCGGGTCGTCGGGTGACCTCACCGCGCTGCTCAAGTCGGGGGGGGCGCTGATGGACAACCTGCTCGCCGCCAGCG
>DASXGF010000528.1:0-5607 GCA_036489275.1 Myxococcaceae bacterium
ATTGCGAACCTCCACCGCGAGTTTGCCGCTGAGATGCCCTCGGGGCATCCTCCGCTTCGGCAAATGACCGTTCTCGGAGGAGAACGATGATTCCCGTCGACCAGCTCGCCTCGCTCGCGCTCTTCGCCCGCGTCGTCCACCACCGCTCCTTCTCAGCCGCCGCGCGGGAGGCCGGGCTCGCCAAGTCCGCGGTGAGCCGTCGCATCGCCGAGCTGGAGGAGGCGCTGCGCGTGCGGCTCCTCCACCGCACGACCCGCTCACTCTCCCTGACCGAGGAAGGCGAGCGGGTCCATGCGCATGCGCGGGCGATGGTCGATGCCGCCGACGCAGCGCAGGAGGTGGCGGGACTGGCCACCGGCGCGGTCCGGGGGACGCTCCGGCTCAACGCCACCGCGGCCTTCTCCCAGCTCTACCTGGCCCGGGCGGTGAGCGCCTTCCTCGGCCTGCATCCGGAGGTCGAGGTCCACCTCTCGACCGACGACCGGATGGTCGACGTGGTCGAGGGCGGATTCGACGTGGTGTTCCGAATCGGCCGCCTCCCCGACTCGACGCTGGTCTCGCGCCGGCTCGCGACCGACCGCCTGGTGGTCTGCGCCTCTCCGGAATACCTGGCCCGCGCCGGGATCCCGCGCCAGCCGGCGGATCTCCTCCAGCACACCTGCCTCCACTACGCGCTCGTGCCGCGCTCGGCGGAGTGGCGCTTCCGGCAGGGCCCACGCACGCTCGACGTGTCCACCCGCGGCCCCTTCTCCACCACCGACGGCCTCACGCTCCGCGAGGCAGTGCTCGCTGGAGCAGGGC
Source organism: Myxococcaceae bacterium (assembly GCA_036489275.1). Taxonomy (GTDB): domain Bacteria; phylum Myxococcota; class Myxococcia; order Myxococcales; family Myxococcaceae; genus RPRB01. Next base: position 802 of record DASXGF010000528.1, read on the forward strand.
TGGCCGCGGTGCCGTCGATGCTGGTCGCCGCGGACGTGGAGGCCGGACGGCTGCAGCTCGTGCTCGAGGGTGCCCGTCGCGCCGAGTTCGGGATTCACGCCCTCACCGCGCACCGGACGCACGCGCCCCCCCGGGTGCGGGCGCTGCTCGACTTCCTCGTGGCGCACTTCCGCGCGCACGGACCCCGGCCGATCCCCCTCGCGCACGGGTGAACAGTCCCGCTTTCGGGACCGAGCAGCCGAGCCAACCGTGGGGACAGACGTACTACGCAGCGCGGCCGCGGCTGGCGTAGGGTGCGCGCGCCATGGGGAGGGTTTCGGGGGGCGGCGCCCCATCACTGTTCCAGGTCCACGAGCCGCGCCGGCGGTTCGTGGTGCCGTTTCTCCTTGTCGTTCTCCTCCACGTGGGAGTCCTCGGCTGGGCAGGGCGCTCCGTCCGCGTCGAGGCCGCGACTCAGCGGGAGCCGGTGAAGGTGGTGTTCAAGCTCCCCATCCAGCGGATGGCCATCCAGGAGCATCCGGGGGGCGGACCGAAGGTGGAGCCTCCCCGAACCCCGCACCACCGCCGGCACCTGGTGCGGACGCCCAAGGAGATTCCTCCGCCCGTGGTCGAACCGCCGACCCCCCCGCCACAGCCCGAACCTCCGGCGCTGGCGGAAGCCGACGAGGGCGACGACACGGACGACGGCGCCGAGGCGGCAGGCGGATCCGGGACCGGTGGGATCGGCACCGGCAGCGGACCGGCCATTGGCCCCGGACAAGGGAGCATGGCCTCGAAGGCGCGCAAGGCCTGGGTGAGCCACACTGACTGGAAATGCCGGCGCCCGGGGTACGACGAACTCGGCCGGGTCGTGGTGCGGATCCACGTCGAGGTGCAATCTGATGGACGGCCCGCTCACGTGCTGGTCGTGAAGCCCGGGCCCGAGCCCTTCAATCGCCGGGCCATCGACTGCGCGCGGGACGAGACGTACCTCCCGGCGCTCGACCCTGACGGCCATCCGGTTCCCGGCGACTGCGAGTTCGGGATCGAGTTCCTGAACTAGGTCAGGGCCGCCTCGTCAGGGGGGACTCCAGGCGGCGGCATCACAGTGGTCGTTGCTCGTGCGGGAACGGACCGTCTCGGACGGACCTGGTGGCGCGTCGGCGCCGGCGGGCGTATCGACCGTCCCATGACACGGATCGGGATCATCGTCGGAAGCACGCGGCCGGGCCGGAAGGCCGAGGCCGTCGCGCGCTGGCTGCTGGAGCTCGCCGTCGAGCGCGGCGATGCCCAGTACGAGCTGGTGGACATCGCCGAGTACAACCTTCCGCACCTCGACGAGCCGGCGCCGCCCTCCCTGGGTCAGTACAGCAAGCCGCACACCCACGCCTGGTCGAAGAAGATCGAGTCGTTCGACGGCTTCGTCTTCGTCACCCCCGAGTACAACCACTCGACCTCGGGCGCGCTGAAGAACGCCATCGATTTCCTCTACCGGGAGTGGAACAACAAGGCGGCGGGCTTCGTGAGCTACGGCAGCGCCGGCGGTGCCCGCGCGGTGGAGCACCTGCGCCTGGTGATGGGCGAGATCCAGATCGCCGACGTTCGGGGCCAGGTGATGTTCTCCCTGGCCCATGACTTCGAGAACTACACCGTCTTCAAGCAGCCGGGGCCGCAGCACGAGAAGGCCGCGACGGTGATGCTCGACCAGGTGGTGGCCTGGAGCGCCGCGCTCCGGACGGTGCGGGTGAAGGCCTGAGGCTCACCCGGCGAACCAGCGCTGGACGGCCTCCAGCAGCTGGTCCACGTGCACCGGCTTGCGGAGCGAGCCCACGACGCGCGGCGGGCGGGCCACGACGCGCTCGTCGTCCCCGGCGGAGAGGATGACGACGCGCGGCTCGGGCCCGGGATGCCTCCGGTCCAGCTCGCCGAGGAGCTCCTCGCCGTTCATCACCGGCATGAACATGTCGAGGAGGACCAGCGCCGGGGCCCGCTCCTCGATGGCCGCCAGCGCCTCGCGGCCATCCGCGGCGTGGCGGACCTCGACCTCGGGGAGCTCGGTCCGGAGCACGTCGACGAGGCACTCGCGGAGGTCCCGATCGTCCTCGACCACCAGTATCGACGCGCCCACGCCTGGAACCCCCTCGCGGACACTGTAAGTTGGGGATCGCAAGATTGTCCAAGTCTGCCAGGAGGGTCGTCGTTACCTCCCGGCGATCGCCATGAGCGCCTTCCTCCACGCGACACCCCTGCTCGTCGACGACGACTTCCAGGTGCACGACGTCCACTGCTCCGCTGGGCCGGGTGACGCGGCGCGACCGGAGGTGCACGGGTCGTTCGTGCTGGCGTACGTCCGCAGCGGAAGCTTCGGGGTCCGAACCGATCGAGGCGCGCACCAGCTCGTGCCCGGTGGGTTCATGACCGGCGCCCCGGGCGACGTCTACGCCTGCAGCCACGAGCACGGCCGGGGTGACACCTGCCTCTCCTTCCACCTCTCGCCTGCGCTGGTCGATGCTCTCGGTGGAGATCGCGCGGCAGCCTGGCGCGCCGGCGGCCTGCCCCCCGAGCCGGAGCTGGGGATGCTCGCCGCGCTGGCCCTCGCCGCCGCGGAGGGCGGGAGCGACGTCTCGCTGGAGGAGGCCGGGCTGCTCCTGGTGGACCGGTTCCTGGCCCGCGACGCTGCGGTGCGTCCCGCCTGGGCGCCGCGGGTGGTGGACCGGCGGCGGGCGGTGGAGATCGCGCTCTGGGTGGAGGCGCACTCCGAGGAGCCGCTGCAGCTGGCGACGCTGGCCCGGCGGGCGGGGCTCAGCCCGTTCCACTTCCTCCGGGTCTTCACCCGGGTGCTCGGAGTCACTCCGCACCAGTATCTCGTGGCGGCGCGGCTCCGGCGGGCGGCGCATCTGCTCGCCGACCCTGCGCGCCCGGTGACCGACGTGGCGTTCGACGTCGGGTTCGGGGACCTGTCGCACTTCGTCAGGACCTTCCGCCGCGCGGCCGGAGTGTCGCCCGGTCGGTTCCGGCGCCTTCCCCGGACCGAGCGCAAGTTCCTCCAAGCGCGACTGGACCTCGCCCGGGCAGGGTGACCCTCCACACTCGACGGAGGAAGAACCGATGTTCGATCACCTGGGGCTCCGGACGGGCAAGCTCGACGCCAGCGTCCGGTTCTACGAGGCCGCGCTCGGCCCGCTCGGCTACCGCCTCGCCTCGCGCGACGACCAGGGCGCCGGGCTCGGACCGCCTGGCGCGCCCGCGCTGTGGCTCTACCGGGTCACCGGTCAGTCCGGCTCGGGCGTTCACCTGGCGTTCGTCGCGCCCGACCGGAAGGCGGTGGACCGCTTCCACGCCGCGAGTCTCGAAGCGGGAGGACGGGACAACGGCACACCGGGACTGCGCTCCGACTACGGCCCGAAGTACTACGCCGCGTTCCTGCTCGACCCCGACGGAAACAACGTCGAGGCGGTCTGCCTGAAGTAGCGCTGCCTCAGGCGTCGAAGCTGCGCTCGAGCCGCTCCCGTGTCCGGCGTGCGCCCATCAGCCGCGCCAGCGTGAGTGGGCGCTGGCCGGTGCCGTCCGCCCGCTCCCGGTCCGCACCGACCTGGAGGAGCACCTCCAGCAACTCGAGCTGGTCGAACATGGCGGCGTACATCAGCGGGGTCCGCCCGTCGGGGCCGGCCCCGTCGACTCGCGCCCCGGCGTCGACCAGGAGAAGCGCCGACTCGACGTCGCCCTTGAACGCGGCGCCGGCGAGCGGCGTCTGCCCGCGCCCGTTGGGCCGCTCGGGGTCCGCCCCGCGCTCGAGCAGCATCGCCGCCACCGCGTGCCGGCGGTGGTAGACGGCGAGCATCAGCAGGGTGTTCCCCTCCTCCGTGGCCAGGTCCACGGGGACGCCCGCGGCGAGCAGCTCCTCCAGCGCGGCCCGGTCTCCCTCGCGCGCCGCGGTCAGGGCCCGACGGGCGAGCTCGAGGTCGACGCTCACCGCAGCGCCTCGCAGGCAGAGACGTGAGGCTCGACGACGGCAGCGAAGGGGATGGGACGGCGGGGCATGGCGCTCCTCGGGGGCGTGGAGCAGGGCTCTACCCCTCGCGGCCTGAACGCTCCAAGACATCGTTTCAATCCTTGTGATAGCAACTGACTATCGATGCCGGTCCGCCGCCCTACCCTGCTCGACGTGTCGCTGCGCCAGCTCGAGTACGTCGTGGCGGTGGCCACCCACCTGGGCTTCCGGAAGGCAGCCGAGGCATGCCACGTCTCGCAGCCGTCACTGAGCGCGCAGGTGATGCAGCTCGAGCAGGCACTGGGGGTGCGGCTCTTCGAGCGCGACCGGCGCCAGGTCCGGCTCACCGCCGCCGGCGAGGAGCTGCTCGTCCGCGCCCGCCGGGTCATCGCCGCGGCGACGGACCTGGTGGACGCCTCGGTGCGGCTGGCGGATCCGCTCGCCGGGCCGCTGCGCCTCGGGGTCATCCCGACGGTGGCTCCCTACGTGCTGCCCACGCTGGTCCCGGCGCTCGTCCGGGCGCACCCACGCCTCCAGCTGCTCATCCGCGAGGAGCGAACGGCGGCGGTGGTGCGCGAGCTCCACGCAGGGACGCTGGATGCGGCGCTGCTCGCCCGGGGCTCGGAGCTGGCCGGCCTCGCGCAGGAGCGGGTGGCCGAGGACCTCTTCGTGCTCGCCACGCCCCGAGGTCATCCACTCGCGCGGCAGCGGACGGTGGAGGTGAAGGACCTGGTGGGGCACGACGTGTTCCTCCTCGAGGACGGACACTGCTTCCGCGACCAGGTGCTGCCGCTGTGCGCGCGAGCCGGCGCGCAGGAGGTCGGCTTCCGCGGGAC
>DASXGF010000547.1:0-2083 GCA_036489275.1 Myxococcaceae bacterium
CCAGGTTCTCCCGGAGCGTGGCCGGAGGCTCGCCGTGCACCGCCTCCCGGGGGTCCCCCAGCGATGGCGCCACCTCGCCCAGGAGCCGCGCGGCCGGCACCGGGTCCTTCCCCGTGGCCGCCGCCGCGTCGAGCAGCCCGCGGATGATGCGCCGCACGCCGTCGGGGTAGCGGGCGGCGAACTCGCCCCGGACCACCAGCACCGTGGCGATGAGGTGCGGAGCATCGGCCGTGGTGGCCAGCACCTTGCCGCCGCGATCGGCGGTGGCGGCCTCGACGTCCCCGCGCAGCCCGACGATGGCGTCCGCGCGTCCCTCGCGCAGGGCCAGGCCGGCGTCGAGCGCCGACGGAAGGTCCACCCACCGCACGTCACGCATTCCAAGACCGGCGCGCATCAGGAGCCACAGCGCGAAGTACTGCCCCGGCCCGGCGGTCGCCACCGCCACGCGGTGCCCCTTGAGCTCGGACAGGCCCGAGACTCCCACCGCCCCCAGCGCGTCTGCGCCCTGGCTGCGGGCGAGCAGCAGCACCACCCGGGGGGCGGCGTCGCGGAGGGGGACGATCCAGCTCGCCACGCGGTCCACGGTGAGCGCGGCCATGTCCACCCCGCCCCGCTCGGCGCCATCCTGCAGCGCCTTCCGCAGCTCCGTGGGCCGGGCGAACACCACTGCCCGTGCGTCGAGCGAGTAGCCGGTCCGGAGAAGCCCCGCGGGCCGCCCCTGCCCCTCGACCACCACCCCGCCGGTGGCGAGCAGGAGCGAGGCCGCCGACCCGCGCGGGGTGAAGCCCACCAGGGTCGGACGGAGCGGCACCGAGGCGATGTCTCCGCCCGGTGCCGTGACGCCGGCCGGGAAGTCGCCGGGCGAGAGGGTCCCGGTCTTCTCCAGCGCAGGGAAGAGGCGGCGGCTCGCGCGGTCCAGCAGCCCCACCCAGCTCGCGGCGAGCCACCCACCGGCAACGACCAGGAGCGCGAGGAAGAGGTACAGCCCCGTCTTGCGCCGCCAGGCCATTCTTAGTGCTCCGGCCGGGGTGTGCTGAGCGCTGCGGCAGCCGATCCTCTCGGCCAGGACAGCCGCTCGGGGATCCACTGTGCGGAATCTCCGGCACACCGTCGTGGCACCCAGGCGGCTGCGGCACAGCAATCTGCGACGCGCAGCCGTCTCGCGTCGGTCTCGGCCGCCTCGCTGAGCTCACCACACCCCGGTCGGAGCACTCCCTCTAGTTACTTCACCTCGACCTTCTTGCCGATGGTCTTCTCGGGGGTCTCGCCCGTCTCGGACACCGGGGCCGGCGAGGCGAGCCCCATCTCCATCTTGAACTGCTTCACCAGCTCCTGCGCCTGCAGCTTCTCGGCGTCTTCCTCGATCTGGAGGGCCTGGTGGTCCACCGACTCGAGCGCCATCTGCATCCTGGCCTCGTTGATGGCCGTCTGCTCCTGCACCTTGCGGAGCATCTCGTCGTGGGTGGCGTCGATGCCGGCGACCTCGAAGGACTCCATCGCATCGGCGACCTTGGACTGCCACTGGGCCCGGCGCGCGTCGCGGATGGCGTTCATCGCCTCCTGCGTCTTCTTCTCCTTCTCGCGCATGAACATCTTCTTGACGTTCACCGCCTTCTCGTAGGCCGCCCTCGCGGTCTCGAGCTGCAGCTTGTTGCGCTCCAGGGCCTGCTTCTCCATCTGGAGGCGCGTGGCGTAGGAGGCGGCGAGGTCGTCGCGGTTGGCCTGGATGGCGGCCTTCACCTTGGCCGTGAGGTCGCCCACCTCGGTGGAGTACTTCTGGTTCTCCTTCTCCAGGAGGGTCAGGTTCGCCCGGACCATGGCGATCGACTCGTTCATCTTGGGGACCTGATCGTTCATGTCCCGGATGTTCTGTTCGAGGATCAGCTCGGGGTCCTCGATCGAGGTCACGAAGAACCCGACGAAGCTCCGCATTGCCCGCTTGAACCTGTTCCACATGGGGTCGAATCCTCCCTGACTCCTACGTTGACGTCATTCGGCGATTGCGTCTACCTGCTCCCCCACCGACTAGTCGACGGCTTCGGCGATGCGTCGGGCATGCTTCCCGGCCGACTCGAGAATGGCC
>DASXGF010000606.1:0-3254 GCA_036489275.1 Myxococcaceae bacterium
CAGCTCGCGGAGGAGCGTCGGGTCGGGGCCGTCGGTGACGTATTCGATCGTGCGCTCGTCGATCTTCCGAACGCTCTTGATCCCGGAGACGTACGCGGCTCGCCCGGAGGTCTTCGACTTCTGCCGCGCGAGTGAGAACACGACGTCGTCCGCCGTGAGGGGCGTGCCATCGTGGAAGAAGACACCCTGGCGGAGCTCGAATCTCCAGGTCACCGGATCGACGTTCGTCCAGCGTACGGCGAGCGCAGGCTCGGGCTCGAGGTTCGCGCTGGGCCGCACCAGCCCCTCGTAGATGTTGTGCTTGAAGGAGTTTGTCAGCGCCTCGTCACCCGAGTGCGGATCGAGAGTGAGGATGTCGCCGGAGGATGCGTACCGAAACGTCTGGGCGGAGCAAACACCTGACCCGAGCAGACCGGCGCAGAGGAGCCAGCGCGAGAACCGTGGCATCGGGACCTCCCGTGAGGCCCGAACCGTAGTCCACGCCTGAGAGCCGCTCCCGTGCCGCCATAGGGCTGCATTCCGCATTCCGCTCGGCCTTTCCAGCAGTCCCGAGCGGCGGACTAGCGGAGGTCGGTGACTTCCGTCCCGGCCTGCAGCGGCGGTTGCCGCGGGTCTGCAGGGAGAACGGGAGCCTCGCGCCGCGACACCTCGGTCTGCGGAGGCGGGCTCCGGCGAACGAAGACGACCGGCCCCGCCGCGTTGCCCCACTTCCGCGTGCCCGCGGCGTCGAACCCGGTCTCCGAGGCGCGCAGGCCGAGGCCGTCGACCATCCACTCGCTGGTGGCGTAGGTCGCGCCGTCCTGGTCGGACGGGCAGCCCCGACCCGTGGTGGAGCCGCGCAGTAGGCCTCCGTCGGCCCTCAGCACGACCGCGCAGCCCACCCGCTCGATCAGCTCGTCCCGGGCAAACCGCGGCGTCGAGCTCCGGGCACAGGCGCCTGCGGCTCCGCGGGGATTCTCCAGCTCGAACACCCGGGCCACCGCGGCGGACTCGAGCGGCTCGGCGGCCTCGAGCACGTAGACCCTCTGCCGCACCGGCGCGTCGAGCGCGTCGAGGCGTGCGTGCTCCACGTAGAGGACACGCGTGCCCAGCGACGGCACCTCCGCGGGGCAGGCCATGAGCTGGAGGGCGGGATAGCCGGGAGTGCTCCGTGCCTGGTCCACCGAGTCGAACCGCCCCTCGAGGAGATGGAAGCCGCGGTCCGCCGCGCCGCCGGAAGCGTTCGCAGCCGGAGCCACGCCGGTCGCCCCCGAGGTCGCGCAGCCGAGCGCGAGGAACGCGGCCGCGTAGAGAGCCCTCTCCACGGACGTAGGACGGCGCTCGCTGTGGCGCAGGAGGGGAGTCAGAGCGACGAGCCTAGCAACTCACTCCGGCACCGGACGCTGTCGGACAGCGGCGCCGGATCGGCGCCCGCCTCGCAGTCGGTGCGCCGCGCGCTCAGGGTCTCCGCGACCCGGGCTCAGCTCTTCCCGGAGGTGAGGCCCTTCTCGTGCGGGTACGTCTTCAGGAGATCGAGGCCGACCTCGGGCTCGCTCGGGCCGGTGCCACCGATGCGGTGAATCTGCCGCTGGATCTTGTCCTGGAGGAGAATCAGGCCGTCGAGCACCTGCTCCGGCCGCGGCGGGCACCCCGGGATGTACACGTCCACCGGCAGGATGCGGTCGATGCCCTGGAGCACCGCGTAGTTGTCGTAGAAGCCGCCGGACGAGGCGCAGACGCCGAAGCTCACCACCCACTTCGGCTCCGTCATCTGCTCGTAGACGCGCTTCAAGATCGGCGCCTGCTTGAGGTTGATCGTCCCGACCACCATCAGCATGTCCGCCTGGCGCGGCGAGAAGCGGGGGAACTCGGCGCCGAAGCGCGCGATGTCGTAGCGGCTGGCGGCGACCGACATGTACTCCATGCCGCAGCAGGCGGTGGCGAACGGGTAGGTGAAGAGCGAGTACTTGCGCGCCCAGCCCAGCCCCTTGCTCACCAGCCGCTCGAGAAAGCCCATCGTCTCGTCGCGACGGGTGGTGATGACGGGAGCGATGTCAGCGTCGGCCATGGTCCTCTCTTAACTCTCCCACTCCAGCGCGCCCTTCTTCCAGACGTACGCGAGGCCGATGACGAGCGTGAAGGCGAACACCGCCATCTCCACGTAGCCGAACCACCCCAGCGACTTGAAGTTCACTGCCCAGGGGTAGAGGAACACCGTCTCCACGTCGAAGACGATGAAGAGTAGGGCGACGACGTAAAACTTCACCGCGAAGCGCTGGCGCGCGCTGCCGGGCGACGGCTCGCTCCCCGCCTCGAAGATGGTCGACTTGATGGCGGACGGGCGCTTGGGCCCGAGGATGGCCGACATGACGCTGACCAGCCCGCCGAGGCCGACGGCGACCAGGATCACGACCAGCAGGGGCAGGTACGGGGCGAGCGCGGCTTCGGCGGAGGTCATCGGGGCGGGGGCATACAACGACGGGGCACCGAGGGGTGTCAACGACCTGAAGCGCGGGCCTCCAGGCGAGCCAGGTGGGAGGGATCGAGCGAGACCATCCCGAGCGACCGATCCGGGGTCACCCGCGGCCCGTGGTAGTCGCTGCCGGCGGTGGGCACGAGACCGAGCGCGTCCGCCTGACGCAGGAAGGCCTCGCGCTGGCTGGGCACGTGGTCGGGGTGGAAGATCTCCAGGCCGTCGAGGCCGGCCTTCGCCAGCTGCTTGAGCGTGTGGGGCGAGACCTTGCTCGAGCCAGGGTGAGCCACCGTCGCCGTGCCGCCGGCGCGGTGGAGCATGGCGATCGCGTCCTCGGCGCTGACCCGGAAGCGGTCGACGTACCCCGGCTTCCCGTCGCCGAGGAAGCGATCGAACGCCTCGCGCGTCGAGCCGACGTAGCCCCGGGCCAGGAGCGCGAGGGCGAGATGCGGGCGGCCGAGGTGTGCGCCCGCGGCGATGCGCTCCACCTCGTCGAGGGTGACCGGGAACCCGAGTGTGTTCATCTGCCGGACCATCCGGCCCATCCGCTCGGCCCGCTCGTCGCGGAGGCGCTCGGAGAAGCCGGCCAGGCCCGGCTCGGCGGGGTCCACGAAGTGGCCGAGGATGTGGATCTCCCGCCCCTCCGCCTCGGTCGAGACCTCGATGCCGGGGACCAGGCGGACCCCCTGGGTCTCCGCGGCAGCCCGTGCCCGGGCGAGCCCATTCACCGTGTCGTGGTCGGTCACCGCCAGGACGGTCACCCCGGCCGCGCGGGCCCGGGCGAGGAGGTCTTCGGGGGAGA
>DASXGF010000621.1:0-4995 GCA_036489275.1 Myxococcaceae bacterium
GACTCTCCTCGCAACGTCCTGGTCACCGGCGCCTCCAGCGGCCTCGGGCGCGCGCTCGCGCTGTGGTTCTCCCGTCGGGGCGCGAAGGTGTGGGCCGCCGCCCGGCGCACCGAGCTGCTGGACTCGCTCGCCGCCGATCCATCCGCGCAGCCCGACAGCATCGTCCCGCTGGTCCTCGACGTCGCGGACGTCGGCGCCGTCCGCCGGGTGCTGCCCGAGGTCGACGCCGCGGCCGAGGGCGGGCTCGACGTGGTCATCGCCAACGCGGGCGTGGGCGGGGAGGCCAACCCGCGGAAGGACACCTGGGAGAAGGTCGAGCGGATGATCCAGGTCAACGTCACCGGCGCCGCCGCGACCCTGGCGACGCTGGCGCCGCGCATGGCCGAGCGCGGCCGAGGTCACCTGGTGGGGATCTCCTCCCTCGCCGGCTGGATCGTGACGCCGAAGATGGGCGTCTACGCGGCGACGAAGATGTTCCTCCAGGTCTACTGCGACGGGCTCCATCTCGATCTCAAGAGCGCGGGCGTGCAGGTGACCTGCATCAACCCCGGCTTCGTGAAGAGCGAGATGACCGCGAAGAACAAGTTCAAGATGCCGTTCCTGCTCGAGACCGACGACGCCGCCGAGCGGATGGGCCGCGCCATCCTCCGGGGCGACAAGCTGTTCGCCTACCCGCTGCCGATGGTGCTCGCGACGCGGGCGGCGCGCTGGGTACCGGATGCCGTCATCGCCCGGGTGATGGGGAAGTCGGTCAGTTCGGCAAGGTCATGAACTTCGACGGGTCGACGCTGTCCTTGGGCGGCGTCTTCTCGTCGGGCGCCGTGCCCTTCTTGAACCACATCACCGCGGCGCCGCGGCTCGCGTTGGAGGCAATCTTCCCGGTCTTGGTGTCGATGACCTTCCGCTCCAGCGCCGGCTCGAGCCAGTCGGGCGGGGCGAACTCGGGCTGCGGCTTCCCGTCCAGCGCGCGCTGCATGTAGCTGACCCAGATGGGGAGCGCCGCGCGCCCGCCGGTCTCGTAGCGGGCCAGCGGATGCGGGTTCAGGTCGTAGCCCACCCACGCGACGCTCACCAGATCCCGGGTGAACCCGGCGAACCAGGCGTCGAAGGAGTCGTTGGTCGTCCCGGTCTTCCCCGCCGCGGGCTTCCCCAGCCGCTGGGCCGGCGTTCCGGTGCCCTCGCGGACGACCCCCCGGAGGAGGTCGGTGAGGATCCACGCCGTCTCCGGCTCCATCACCTGCTCCCCGGGCGTGTAGAGCCGGGCATAGCCTCCAGCGATGCGGTCGGTGAGCGAGGCCCACGGGTCGTCGAACGCGGTGTGGTCCTCGAGCGTGCGCCCGTACCGGTCCTCGATCTTCCGCAGCATGAAGGTGGCCTTCTTCACGCCGAGGCGGTTGAAGGTCGAGTACACCTGCGCGAGCTCGAACGGGTAGACGCACGAGCTGCCGAGCGCGGCGGAGAAGTCCCGGTTCATCGGGGTGCTGAGGCCGAGCTTCTTCACCCACTGCGCCATCGGCTCGATGCCCACCGCGATGAAGGTCTTCACCGCGGGGATGTTCATCGAGTTCACGATGGCCGTCCGGAGCAGCACGTCCCCGTGGAAGTCCTCCGTGTAGTTCTCCGGCTTCCAGCGGACCTGGTGCTCGGGGTCGTTCTCGACGATCGGGCTGTCCACGATGACGTGGGCCTCGGTCCACTCCAGCTTCTCCAGCGCGGCCGAGTAGACCAGCGGCTTGAAGCTGCTGCCCGGCTGCCGGCAGGCCTGGAACGCGCGGTTGTACTCGTTGGCGTCGAAGTCGTAGCCGCCGACCATCGCCGAGAGGTACTGGCGCTGGGGATCGATGGAGACCAGCGCGCCCTGCAGCTCCGGCTCCTGCTCCAGACGGTAGAGCTGCACTCCCTGGGGGAGCGCGTCGAAGAGCCGCTTGTCGAACTGCTCGCGGTCGTCGGTGAGCTCCTTCGCCGCGACGGACCGCACGACGATGACGTCACCGGGGACGACCACCTTCCTGGCCGAGCCGAGCATCGCGCCCGGGTAGTAGGCCTCCGGGTTCACCTTGCGCGCCCAGCGCATGCCCAGGAGCGGAAGGACGCCCTTGTGGATCCCCACCTGGACGTCCACCCGCGTGTCGTCCACTGCGTTCACCAGGGCGACGTAGTAGTGGTTGTTCTCGATCGGCTTGCCCCCGAGCGCCTTCTCGCTCCGGTCGATGAAGGCCTTCCGCTTCTCCGGCGTGTCGAGGTTCATCACCGGGCCGCGGAAGCCCTGGCGCTTGTCCACCTGGAGGAGGCCGCCGAGCATCGCGTCCTGCGCGGCCCGCTGCTTCTCCGAGTCCATGGTGGTGAAGACCTTGAGCCCGCCGCGGAGCAGCGCGGGGTTGGAGTAGCGCTGCACCACGTCCTTGCGCACCTGCTCGACGAAGTACGGCGCGAACTCGTGGAAGACGTCCTCCACCGGGAAGACGTGAATCTCCTCGGCCATCGCTTGATCGCGCTCGGCCCTGGAGATCATCCCCTTGTCGTACATCTGCCCGAGGACGTAGCCGCGGCGAGTCTTCGCCGCTTTCGGATCCCGGAAGGGCGAGTAGGTGCTCGGAGCCTGGGGGAGACCGGCGATCAGCGCCGCCTCGGCGAGGGTGAGGTCCCGCACGTCCTTGCGGAAGTAGTTCTCGGCGGCGGCCTGGACGCCGTAGCTGTGGTGCCCGAGGTACACGCCGTTCAGGTAGAGGTAGAGGATCTCCTCCTTGCGGAGCGCCTTCTCCAGCCTCAGCGCGAGGATGGCCTCGCGGACCTTCCGCTTGAGGCCCTCCTTGCCGCTGCGCTTCGTCGCCTTGGCGAAGCCCTCCGACGAGATGAGGAGCGCCTTCGCCGTCTGCTGGGTGAGGCTCGAGCCGCCCTGCACGCTCCCGGAGCCGGTGAACTTCTTGAGCAGCGTCTTGAAGGCCGCGCGCAGCGTACCGAAGCCGTCGATGCCGGGGTGATCGAAGAAGCTGGCGTCCTCCGAGGCGATGAACGCCTGGACCAGCCGCTTCGGAATGCGGTCGTAGGGAACGACCTTTCGCCGCTCGTCGTAGAACTCGCCGGCCAGCACCTGATCGTCGGCGTAGACCTCGGTGAGGATGGGTGGCGCCCAGGCGGCGACCCGGGGAATCTCCGGCAGGCCCTCGCTGAAGGCGTAGTAGCCCCCGAGCAGGAGCACGATCGCCGCGGTCGCCCCCACCAGGCCCACGAAGGCGAGGACCCGCGCGCTGCGCCGGAGCCAGGTCTTCCACGGCGGGCCCGGTGGCGGCGGGGGCCGCTCTGCGAGGACCAGACGGTGGCGTGCCCGCTCGGGCTGGGGATTCTCGGGAACCGGGGGGGAAGTCATGAGGGCGAAGCGGGATGGAGGTTACCAGAACGGACCCCGATTCCCCGCCCTGCTGCCATCCGGCCGCACGGTTGTGAGAACGTGGACGGCGCATGCAGCAGCCAGGCTCCCACCTGTCCAGCGGTCCCGCCCCGCGACCCGCGGCCACCGAGCAGCGGGTGTGCGTGATCGGCGCCGGACCGTCGGGCATCGCCGCGGCGAAGAACCTCCTCGCCGCCGGCTTCCGACACGTCGTCGTCTACGACCGGAACGCCGAGGTGGGCGGCAACTGGGTCTTCCGTCCCGACGACAGCCACTCCAGCGTCTTCGAGACCACCCACATCATCTCCTCGAAGCGGCTGTCCCAGTACGAGGACTTCCCGATGCCGGAGGGCTACCCGGACTACCCGGGCCACGCCCAGCTCAAGGCGTACTTCCAGAGCTACGCGCGCCACTTCGGGGTGGACCGGGTGCTGCATCTCGGCACCGAGGTGACGGGCGCGCGGCACCGCACCGGCGGCGGATGGACGGTGACGCTGGGCGACGGACGGCGCGAGGACTTCGATGCGCTGCTGGTGGCCTCGGGCCACCACTGGGACCCGCGGATGCCGAGCTACCCAGGCACCTTCGCCGGGGCGCTGATGCACAGCCACGCCTACAAGCGTGCCGAGCCCTTCGCCGGAAAACGCATCTTGGTGATCGGCGGTGGAAACTCGGCGTGCGACATCGCGGTCGAGACCTCGCGGGTGTCGGCGCGGACGGAGATCAGCGTCCGCCGGGGCTACTGGTTCATCCCCAAGTTCCTGATGGGGCTGCCGACCGACGTCATCAACGATCGGCTGATGCGCAAGCTGCCGAAGTTCATTCGCCAACGGGCGATGCGGCTGACCATCCACGTCGTGCAGGGGAAGAACAGGGACTACGGGTTGCCCGAGCCGGAGCACGGCCCGCTGGAAGCCCACCCGACGCTGAACTCGGAGCTCCTCTACTTCATCCGTCACGGGCGCATTCATCCGCGGCCGGACATCGCCCGCTTCGAGGGAAGCACGGTCCACTTCGTCGACGGGAGCTCGGCCGAGCTCGACGTGATCATCGCCGCCACCGGCTACGTGACCCGCTTTCCCTTCCTCGAGACGGCCGAGGTCGGCGATTACTCGGGTCACGAGGTGCCGCTGTACCTCAAGGTCTTCCATCCACGCTTCGAGGACCTCTTCTTCATCGGGCTCTTCCAGCCGCAGGGGTGCATCTGGCCGCTCTCGGACTGGCAGGGACGGCTGGTGGTCCGGGCGCTGCTCGGCGCCTGGAAACGCCCGGCGAACATCGAGGCGGCCATCCGGCGCGAGCTGGATCATCCGGACTTCGCCTTCACCGACTCGATCCGCCACGCGGTCGAGGTCGACTACCACGCGTACCGCAGACGGCTGATGACCGAGGTCGAGGGCGGTCGCGCCTTCTAGCGCTCACTGCAGCCCGGCGGCCTCCCGGATGCGGTCCAGCTCCGGGGCGTGCGCCGGGCACGAGACCGACGCGCGGCGATCGAGTGCGGCGAGGTCGGGCGCTTTCCGGAGGGAGCAACACGTCCGTCCGTCCCGGCAGGGGGTGGAGAGACCCAGGATCTCGCCCACCACCGAGGCCAGGAGCGCGGTCAG
>DASXGF010000632.1:0-1765 GCA_036489275.1 Myxococcaceae bacterium
ATCGAGGGAGGCCAGCATCCCGCGTTGCTCGGGGATGACGCCCATGGCCGTCAAGTTTTGCGTGTCGGAAGTCTGGACGAACCCGGTGGTGTCCGGTGGAGGCGGGCTGGGTGGCTTCGGGCCGGAGGCGAGTCGTTCACCGCTCGGGACTGCGAGAAGCGCGTGCGGGTTGGTTGGGCAGCGGTTCTCCGCCCGGTAGCGTGCTCCGTCCTGCGCCGTGCTCCCCGGTGTCTTCTCCGTGATCTGGTCACACCAGAAGCCGCCCGGACGGGCGCTCCCGAGCACGCCCAGCGCGTTGTAGAACTTCGTCCAGTCGTCGTCGCCATAGATCGGCCCCACGAAGTTCTGCACCGTGGGGTTGCCGTGCGCGACGAAGATCACGAACGCATACGTGGGCTTGGGATCGTGGGTGGAGCCGGAGTCGGTCACCAGCTGAAGCACGTAGAGCCCGGGGACCGACGCCGGTGTGAGGTGCGGATCGTCCAGAGTGCAGAGCGGTGGAACCTGGCCGCTGAAGACCGTCGACCCCCCTGTCGCGGTCGTCCCGTAAGCGCACGCAGTGACCGCAAGCAGCAGCGCACAGCAACCGAGAATCGACGTTCTCACGGTGACCCCCTCGCGATCCGGTCTCGTCAGTCGAACACGACCACGTCCCGCACCCATCCTCGCCCCTCGCGCAACCAGCGAACCCGCTCGTCCCTGAGCGCGACCGCCGGTGATTCTCCCGACTCGAGCCGTCGCTCCACGGCCGCGAAGAAGTCGCCAACCTCCGCGTCCGGGAGCTCGGTGCGCGCAGCATAGACCGCCCGCGCCCCAGCCCGCATGAAGGAATGGGGGAGGCTCCAGGGCTGCTCCCGGAATCGGCTGACCGATGCCGCGCGGCAGGCCCCGAGCATGACCACCGGGTGCGAGGACAGCTTGAGCGTCGAGACCTGCGAGGCGGAGAGGGCGTAGCGACCGTCCTGATCCTCGGACAGGACGAGGAGCGCCCCGTCCGGGACCTCGGAGTCGACGTACCCGTGCACCTCGAAGTCCACGACCTGCGCGTTCCGGAGCGCCTCCTGCACTCGCGACGGGGTTGCGCCTCCTCCTTCGAGGACGTCCCATCCCGCGAGGTTGCCGCGGTCGCGGAAGCCGAGCTGGGGAAGCTTGAGGTCCGGCGGTGACCGCGGGTTGCGCACGAGGAGCTTCGTCCCCGACGCCGCGGGGGCCTCGCGGTTCGCGCCGTCGCTGGTCCGGAACGCCCACGCCAGTTCGTCCGGGAGCAGGCCGGCGCGGCCCTGGACCTCACCGGTCGCGTACACGCCGACGACCGTGCAGCCCGACAGACTGGCCAGAGCGTCCGGCGGGAGCTGGAAGCTGCCGCTCGCCGACACGAGCTGTCCGCGTGGCTCGCCGGTCGCGGTCTTCAACGCCCACCCTCGCTGGTCGAGGTGCTCGACCCACCCCACGACGCACCGAGCAGCGGGCGTCGCACGGGACAGTCGGGCCAGCTCCTCGAGGGCGCTCTCCGGCCGACCGCCGGCGATGGCCGTGATCGCGAGCTGGGCTTGCGCGTCGGCGCGCGCCGAGGCGACCTGCCGATCGTCCGGGAGCGCATCCGCCTTCACCAGCGACCGGAGCGCTTCCTCGGCACCGGGCTCTCCGAGCGCGAGACGTCCCGAGGCGGCAAGGTACGCGTAGAGGACGCGATCCTGCGACAGGCGGGAGGAGTCCGAGAGCGCGGCGGCGTGCTGGGTGGCCGCCGTGATCGCTGCGCGGTCAC
>DASXGF010000634.1:0-6603 GCA_036489275.1 Myxococcaceae bacterium
CAGGACGCCGTGACCGGCACCCGCCTCGGGCCGAGGAGGCAGACGCCGACGACCACGGCTGCGTTCACCGCCATCGCCACGAGGCCCCGGTCCCAGCCGGGGAGCGCACGGGCCCACCACGCATCCGCGGCGGGAAGCAGCAGCGACAGGTAACCGGCGACGATTCCCGCGAGGACGCCCACCGCGTTCGCCCGTGGCCAGACCAGGCCGAGGAACACGCCCGGGGCGAGCATCCCGATGGCCGCGTACGCGGACAGGCCAATCTCCACCAGCGAGCGGTTCCGGGTGGTGGACAGCCACACCGCGATCCCGGCGAAGGCGATCATCGCCGCGCGGGAGACCCACAGGACCTGGCGGTCGGAGAGGTCGCTGCGCATCGCCTGGACGACGTTGCGCCCGAAGATGGACGAGGCGACCAGGAGAAGGATCGATCCCGGCACCAGCGCCAGGAGGCAGACGGTCCCTGCGAGGAGGCCCGCGGTCCAGGACGGGTAGAGGTCCGAGACCAGCTGCAGCAGCACCGCGTTCGAGCTCCCTCCTTCCGGGTGAGTGCCCGCGAGCCGCGCGGCGAAGCCGAGCAGGATGATGAAGAAGTAGGAGAGCGAGTAGAGCGGTTGCCACACGGCGTTGCGGCGGATCGCCGACTGGTCTCGTGCCGAGTAGATGAGCTGGAACGTGTGAGGGAAGATCCACGTCCCGAGCGCGACGTTCAGCGCCGAGGTGACGAGCCAGGTGGTGGTCAGGCCGGCTGCCGGCTGCAGGCCCGGGAGCGAGCCGATCTCCGGCGTCAGCTCCTGCACCCTCCGATAGACGTCGAGCATCGACGTCGCCCCGACCTTGCTCGACACGGTGAGGCTCAAACCGGCGACCAGCGCGATCATCAGGACGTCCTTCACGCCCGCGGCGAACGCGGCCGAGCGCAGCCCGGCGAGGTAGACGAAGGCGAGCATCACCGCCGCGGCGAGCACAGCGGACTGCAAGGGCCCGAGCGTCGTCCCCAGCGTCAACCGGAGCGTCAGCGCGAGCGCGGTGATCTGGATCTGCACGTAGACCACCAGCGCGGCGATCCCCGCGAGTGCCACGACCACCGCGAGCCACCTCGCGCCGTAGCGGTTGGCGAAGAAGTCGGCCTGGGTCAGGAGCCCGTGCTGGCGCCCGGCAGCCCAGATCTGCGGCATCAGCCAGTAGCCCACCGCCGAGGCGAGCGAGACCGAGGTGAGGGCGAGATACGCCGGCGCCCCGTACGCCCACGCGTAGCCGGCGATCCCGAGGACGGCGAAGGTCGTGTAGATCTCCCCGGCGTTCAGGAACCAGAAGATCCACGACCCGAGGCGCCGGCCGCCGATGGCCCACTCGGTCATCGTGCGTTGCCGCGCCTGGCGCTGGCCGTAGAGGAACGCGCCGAGGACGGTCCCGAGCACGATCGCCAGGCAGAGGATCAGCGGCACGCCGCCCTCACTCCTCGCCCGTCGGCGGAGGTGCTGCGGCCGGCTCGGCGCGGCGGTCCAGCACGAGCACCAGACCGATCACCGCGGTGGTCAGCGCGACGCCGACCATCTGCCACGCCATGGGGAACGGCAGGCCGAGCGGACGGAGGGGAACGCCATTGGCCCACGGAATGAGCGCCACCTGCCAGAGGAACGGCAGGAGCAGCAGCCAGCGATGGTGCCGTCGCGGCGCCGCGGGGGTCGACGTCGCCGGCGGGCTCAGGTCTCGCTCCGGGACGCGGGGCGGCAGGTCGGCATCGGACGGGTCCCTCGGTGGCCGGGTCTCGCAGGAACCGTAGCGGGGCACGGTCGTGCGCGCGAGGTCCGGGGCGCCGGCGCGCGGCGCTTGATTGGCGCGTCAGTGGCTCGCCGCCGAGTCCAGCTTGACTCGGTGCGGCTTGCGGGCCGCGTGGTGGAGGAGGATAGGGGCCGCATGCTGACCCGAGTTGCCGAGAGCGAGGTCACGGTCCGCTTCGCCGAGCTGATGCGGCGAGCACAGGCCGGAGAGACCATCCTCGTCGAGCGCGACGGCGTCGCGGTGTGCCGCCTGGGCCCTCCAGGACCGGCCTGCACCCTGGACGACTTCACCCGCTTCCTCGAGCGGATCCACGCCCAGGGCGGGGTGCGCGAGGTGACGGACTCGCCGCAGCGCCTGGCCTGACCCGGCTCAGCGACGCGGCGGAACCAGCCCGCGGACGAGGTAAAGGCTGCCGACGATCCGGCCCTCGGTGTAGGCGACCCCCTGTCCATCCGGCGCGATCTCCAGGTCGGACCGGCTGGTGCTCCCCGCAGGCTCGGAAGGTCGGTACGTGCGCTGCTCGATCGTCTTCCCGGTGCGCACGTCCACGCGGAGCACCGTGTTCTCGGCCGGCATGTTGTGTCCGCTCCGGGAGAGCCACAGCTCGTGGTCGGAGGCCCAGCGCCGCGGGACTCCGCTCGCTCCCGGAACGTCCTGGGCGAGACCGTCCTCCAGCGACACGACGAGCACCCGGCCCTCCGACCCGACCACCGCGGCCCGACGCTCGTCCGGCGACAGTGCCACCGCGCGTTCCATGACCGGAACCTCCGAGACACGGCGTGCCGGGGCGGAACCACCGTCGAGCAGGTAGAGGTGCACGCCGGTCCCCGACGGGTCGCGTCCGAGCGCGACCAGCCGCTTTCCGTCCCGGAACCAGCGGGCGGACCAGATCTCCACGCCCGGGCTCGGAATGGTGCGTGCCTGTCCGGGGCCAGTCGGAAGCGAGATGACCCCTCCACCGGGCGTGGTCACGAGGGCCCACCGCCCGTCAGCGGAGAGATCGTTCGCCTTTCCGTCGCCGAGCACGCGCGCCGGGCTTCCGTCGGTGCTCCGGAGGATCGCCACCTCGGTTCCGCCAGAAGTCTCCGTCGGAGCGTTTGCCGAGAAGAGGATCTGCCCGTCCGCCGAGATGGCTCCCACTCCCGACGTCCAGTCGGTGAAGGAGAGCATCCGTCCCGGAGATCCGGGCGCCGGCACGTACACCAGCTCCGAACGCTCCACCTGGCCAGAGAGGAGAATGCTTCCATCGGTCGCCACATCCTCGAGGCGGATCTCGGTCAGATGCTGGTAGACCGTGCGCTCCTTGCCCGCGGTGGAGACTGCGGCGAGCACGTTCCGGAGCAGGTTCCCGGCGGTGAAGAGGATCTCTCGATCGTCCGGCGACCACGCCAGGCCGTAGGTTCTCGGCCATTCGTGGCCGAGCGTGTGCGCCTCCCCGCTCCGGTCCACGACCATCACGATCCCGGCATCATCGGCGTACACCGGATGGTGGAGGAAGGCGATCCGGGCGCCCTGGTGAGAGAAGCGGAGGTGCGAGATCCACCCGTTGGTCCGGAAGAGCGCCCGGCCGGCCGGGAACTCCAGGACGCGCGTCCGGCCGACCACCCGGACGAAGGCGAGCTCACCCTCCGGAGACCAGTCCGCGAACTCGACGTCCTCGGCCACCGCCCTGGGCGCGCTCCCTGCCTCCGGGAGCCGCGCGAGCGTGCCCCGACGCGCCAGGAAGAAGGAGAAGCTCGGGTGGACGAGCACCGCCAGCTCTCCGCTGCGCGACACCGCTGCGAGACTGGCGTCGCGCACGCCGATGGCCTGCGCCGTCCCGCTCCCCGGGCGTGTGTAAAGCTCCTCGGGCTGGCCCTCGAACGCGCCACTGAACAGAACGCGCCCGTCCGGAGTGAAGCGGGCACCGGTGACCGTCCCCCAGCGGTAGCTGATCTGGTCGACGCGCGGCTGCAGCACGTGCGCGCGGGGAAACCGTGCGACCGCCACCCCGACTGCCGTGAGGCACAGCGCAGCGGCCAGGGCCCCGACGAGCCAGCGCGGCCGGCGCGATGCGGCTGGCAGCAGCGCAGGCTCCGGCGCGGTGGTGGGACCCCGGAGGACGTCGAGCGCGAAGGCGAGGTCGCTGGCGGACTGGAAGCGACGCCCGGGCTCCTTCTCCAGGCAGCGCTGGACGACCTGCGCCACCGCGTTCGGCAGCTCCGGCGGGAACGGGGACGGGTCCTGGTGGAGGATCGCGTACCCGGCCTCGACGAAGGTCGCTCCGGGAAAGGCGCGCTGTCCGGTCAGCATCTCGTGGAGCACCGCACCCACCGCGAAGAGATCGGTTCGCGCGTCGACCGGGTCGCCCCGCACCTGCTCGGGGGCCATGTACCCGGGCGTGCCCAGGACGGCCCCCGGTGCGGTTGCGTCCGGCTGGAGCGTGGCCTCGTTGAGACCGTGCGGCAACGTCGGCCCATCCTGCGACAGCTTGGCGATGCCGAAGTCGAGCAGCTTCACCTGCCCATCCGCGCCGACGAACAGGTTGTCCGGCTTGACGTCACGGTGGACGATTCCCCTGGCGTGCGCCGCCGCCAGCCCCCGCGCCACCTGCGCGGCCCAGGCCAGTGCCGTCTGGACCGGGATGCGCCCGCGCATCAGCTTGGCGCGCAGGCTCTCCCCCTGCAGGAGCTCGGTCACCAGATACGGGCTGCCGTCGTGGTCCCCCACGTCGAACACCGCGACGAGGTTCGCGTGGTTCAGGGAGCCGGCGACCCGGGCCTCTTGCTCGAAGCGCCGGAGGAGATCCGGATCCCGGACCAGCCTCTCGTTCACCACCTTCAGGGCGACGTCTCGCCCCAGCCGCGTGTCGCGCGCGCGATAGACCTCGGCCATCCCACCGGTGCCGAGCGCCGCCAGCACCTCGTACGGACCGACCCGGAGTCCAGGGGACAGGCGCACGGGCGGAGATGCTAGCCGCTTTGCTCCGATGCGGGCGGATTGCCACGGGTCCGCGACAGGGAGGGCCGCGACGTGCGGCCAGCCCACGGTCGGGCGGCCGTCTGGCCCGCGACTGGCAAGGGCCGTCCCTCCCGCGCAGTCTGCTAAGGAGCGACCCCCATGAGGCACATCCGTGTCGCGGCTGCCGCGCTCGCCGCCCTGCTCGCCATCGCCTGCGCCAGCCAGGGGCCGATGTCCGACCTCCCGGGAGCCCCGCCCCGCAAGCCGAGCGGGGAGATCCGCAAGGACCCCACCGCGGACCAGGCGCTCGCACAGGTCGAGTCGACGGCGCGCGGTCAGTCCAAGCAGAAGCAGGTCGAGATCTACCTGAACTTCCGCAAGGCCTACCCGGCCACCACCGCCGGCGAGGATGCGCTCTACCGGGCCGGCGTCCTCTCCTTCGAGCTCGGCGACTACGTCAATGCGCGGAAGCAGTTCAACGAGCTGCTGTTCGAGAACCCGCTCTTCCCGCAGGCGCAGGACGCCCGGCTCAAGCTCGGCCTGTCCGCGCTGGAGCTGAAGAGCTATCGCGACGCCTACCAGACACTGCTTCCGCTCCGGGAGCGCGTCCCCCCCGAGCAGCGCGCCCAGGTCGAGGACGCCCTTCGCCGCGCCGCCGAGGGTGCGCGCCTCTACGACCAGGCGATGAAGATGGCGCTACAGAAGGCGGAACAGGCCACCACGCCCGATGATCGCAACGCCGCGCTGGCCCACGTCGGTGAGCTGGTGGACGCGCAGGTGGGATCCGAGGAGGTGGCACGGGTTCAGGCCGATCTGTCGCCCTCGCACCCGGCCTGGCCCCTGCTGACCTTCAAGCTCGCGCGCGTGTACCAGCACACCCGCGACATCCCGAAGCTCAAGTCCACGCTGCAGTCTCTGCTCTCGAACGCGCCGGGCAGCCCGTACACCGCCGAGGCGCAGGAGATGCTCGCTCGCGCCGACCGGGTGGGCCAGGTGCGGGGCCGGACGCTCGGCGTGCTTCTCCCCCTCACCGGCAAGTACAAGGCCTTCGGCGAGGCGGTGATGCGAGGGATCCGTCTCGGGCTGAAGGGCAGCGACGTCGAGCTGGTGGTCAAGGACACGCAAGGGGACGGCACCCGCGCCGCGACGGCCGTCGAGGAGCTGGTCTTCAACGACGGGGCCGTGGCAGCGATCGGCCCGCTGTTCATCGAGGACAGCAAGCGCGCGGCGCTGGTGGCGCAAGATCTCGGTTTGCCGCTGCTCACCCTCACCCGGAGCGAGGACGTGACCGACATCGGCCCGTTCGTCTTCCGGAACATGCTGACCTACTCGGCGCAGACCCAGGCCCTGGTCGACTGGGCGACGAAGGTCATGGGGTACAAGAGCTTCGCGATGCTCTACCCGAACACGCCATACGGGGTGGAGATGACCAACGACTTCTGGGACCAGGTGCTGGCCCAGGGCGCGGCGGTTCGCGGGGCCGAGAGCTACACCTCCGACCAGACCACATTCACCAGCCAGGCCAAGAAGCTGGTGGGGCGGTACTACCTCGAGGACCGGCGCGACTACTTCGAGGAGGTCCAGGAGGCGACCAAGGACGTGAAGGACAGCTACCGGCGTCGCAAGGCGGTGGAGAAGGCGAAGAGCAAGCTCGACCCGATCGTGGACTTCGAGGCGCTCTTCATCCCCGACGAGTGGCAGCGGGTGGGGCTGGTGGCGCCGGCGCTGGCGGTGGAGGACATCATCACCAACACCTGCGACCCGAAGGAGATCGAGAACCTCAAGAAGACCACCGGGAAGAAGGACATCCGCACGGTGACCCTGCTGGGCGGGAACGGCTGGAACTCGCCGAAGAACGGTGACGGCATCCCGCAGCTG
>DASXGF010000641.1:0-23973 GCA_036489275.1 Myxococcaceae bacterium
GTCGGAGCGGGGCGGTACGTCTCGCTGGCCCGGGCGGGGCAGCTCCACGCGCTTCCCGCGGGCTCCGGAGAGGCGTTGACGGCTGGAGGCAAACAGTGAAGATGCGGAGCATGACCGAGCCGCTCCGGTTTCACCACGACGCCAGCGCGGAGCTCGAGCAATCCTTCGGTCTCACCGCCTTCCGGCCCGGCCAGGCCGAGGTGGTGGATTCGGTCCTCGCCGGCCGCAACGTGGTGGTCGTGATGCCCACCGGGGCCGGGAAGAGCCTCTGCTACCAGCTGCCGGCGGTGATGCTGAAGGGGTTGACCCTGGTCGTCTCCCCGCTCATCGCCCTGATGAAGGACCAGCTGGAACAGCTCGAGGCCCGGGGTATCCCGGCGACGCTCATCAACTCCACCGTGCCCGAGCTGGAGCGGGCCGAGCGAATCCGCCGCATGCGCGCCGGGGCCTACCGCCTGGTCTACGTCGCGCCCGAGCGCTTCAAGAGCCCCTCCTTCCTCGAGGCCCTGGGCGAGGTGGGGGTCGAGCTGCTGGCGGTCGACGAGGCCCACTGCATCAGCCAGTGGGGGCACGACTTCCGGCCGGACTACGCCCTGCTCGGGCAGGTGCGGAAGCGGCTCCGTCCTCCGCGGACCGTCGCGCTGACCGCCACTGCGAGCCCCGAGGTGCGGGACGACATCGTCCGCAGCCTGCTGATGAAGGACCCCCGGGTCTTCGTCGCCGGGTTCGACCGCCCCAACCTCTTCCTGGAGGTGATGCGGGTCTCGGGCGACGAGGAGCGGCGGGCGGCGTGCGCCCGGGTCATCGCCGAGGGGGGCAGCGGCATCGTCTACTGCGCCACCCGGAAGCAGTCGGACGCGATGCAGGCCGCGCTCCGGCTCCGCGGGCACGATCCGGTGCTGTACCACGCAGGGATGGACGAGGGGGAACGCCACGCCGCGCAGGACCGTTTCATGAGCGATCCGTCGGCGGTCGTGGTGGCCACCAACGCCTTCGGGATGGGGATCGACAAGCAAGACATCCGCTTCGTCATCCACGCCAACATCCCGCGGGCGGTGGAGGCCTACTACCAGGAGGTGGGCCGGGCCGGGCGCGACGGGAAGCCGGCGCACGCCCTGCTCCTCTTCAACCACGCCGACGTCTTCACCCAGGAGCGGCTCATCGAGAGCAACCACCCGTCGGAGGCGGTCATCGCCGACGTGTGGAACCTGCTCCAGACGGCGGAGGTCTTCGCCCGCGGCCAGGAGGCGCTGGCGGCCTCGGTGGGGGCGAGCGAGTTCGAGATCTCGGCGGCGCTGCGCATCCTGGAGCGCGAGGGGCTCGTCGAGCTGCAGGCGCCGGGAGCGGGCGCCTACGGCATCAAGGTGCTCGCGGAGAAGACGGACCTGCACTCCCGCTCGGCGAAGTCGCTGCTGGAGGCGCTGAGAGCCTTGGCCGGAAAGAGCGGGGCGCTCTCGGTGTCGCTCCGGGCGCTGTCCGGCCGGTCGGGGCTTCCGGAGAAGGACCTGCGCCGGGCGCTCTCGGCGCTGGAGCGGGCAAAGGCCATCTCGGTGCGGAAGCCCTTCGCCGGCCGGGGAATCCGGGCGCTGCAGCGGGTGCCGTTCCACGCCCTAGACCTGTCGCTGGAGAAGGTGCGCCGGCAGGAGCGACGCGCGCTACTCCTGCTGCGCCGGATGACCGACTACGCCTACGGGAAGTCGTGCCGCCGGGCATTCGTGCTGGACTACTTCGGCGAGGACACCCGCCACCTCGACTGCAACGGCTGCGACGTCTGCTCGGGGCAGCGAACGAAGGTCGAGCCGCCGCCGCCGCGGACGAGCGCGAAGTCCGGGGGCATCTACAAGTCGAAGGGGCGGGTCGCCGAGGGGCCGATGAACGATCAGGTCGCCGAGGCGCTGCGCCGCTTCCGCCGCGACCTGTCGCGGGACCTGGACGTTCCGCCGTTCATCCTCTTCAACGACAAGACGCTCCAGGCGCTGGCCACGGCGCTGCCGCTGAACCGCGAGGACTTCCTGGCGGTGAAGGGAACGGGGGCGACGAGCTGGGAGCGCTTCGGGCCGAAGGTCGTCGAGATCTGTCGCGGGGCGCGGGAGACGGCACGCTAGGCCGAGACCGGCTCGCCGAGCTGATCGAGCGCGAGTGACGTCCCGGGGCCGAGCGGCACGCCTTGCTCCGGAGCGCCTCGGGCCCGAACATCCGCCCATGCGAATCGACGGACGCTGCCACTGTGGAGCCATCACCTTCGAGGCGGAGGTCGATCCGGAGACGACGGGCATCTGCCACTGCGGCGACTGTCAGGCGCTCACCGGAACGGCGTTCCGGGTGACGGTGAGGGCGCCGCCGGAGCACTTCGTCCTCCACGGGAAGCCGACGATCTACCTGAAGACCGCGGACAGCGGCCGGAAGCGCGCGCATGCGTTCTGCCCGACGTGCGGCTCGCCGATCTATGCGACGTCGGCAGAGAACCCGACCGCGTACAGCCTCCGGCTCGGGACGATCCGCCAGCGGAAGGAGCTCCGGCCACGGCGACAGACCTGGTGCGGGTCCGCCCTGCCCTGGTCGATGAATGTCGAGGGGCTCGATCTCGAGTGGCACGACCGGCAGCCGTAGGGGGGCGTGGACGGGCAACCCGGCCGGGCGATCCTTTCGGGACGTGGAAGCGCTCACCAGATACCGAAAGGATCAGGGAGCGCCCGGGGTCGCGCAGGCCGTCCCGGAAGCGCAGGGGCCTCCGACCCTCGGGCGACTCGCATCCCCTCAGGGCCGAGCGGTGACCGCGGCACCCCGCCGGTCGACGTCAGCGGGGCGCAGCACGCCGGCTCAGGCTTCACGGCTCCACCGGCCGCCGCCTTCGCACGACGATCTCCCGCACGAGCAGCGCCATCGCCGCGAGCCCGAGCGCAAGGACGAACACGAACCCGATCGCGGTGGCGCCGAAGACCAGCCGGACCATCGACTCGCCGATCCGTCCGTCGGTGTATGCCTCCTTCAGCGGGGCGAGCAGCCCGAGGCGATCCAGCACCCGAGCCGGCAACGCGTCCAGGGCATACGAGACCCGCATCACCCCGCCGGAGGGCCACTGGACTCGAAGCCCCTCCACCACGACGCCGATGGCCAGATAGAGCGCAGACAGCGCGAGCGCGTTGCCGGCGACGACCTGGAGGAAGCGCTTCGGATTCACGGTGCCCGGGCGGCCCGCTTCTTGAGCGCGGGCAGCAGCTTCTTCACCCGGGGCATCTCGGGGGACTTCGCGGCGAGCCGGGTGAAGTTCACGTACTCCTCGTATGCCCGCTTCGCGTCGGTGTCACCCCCGGCGGCGTACGCATCGGCGAGCGCCAGGCGGGTCGGCCCATCCGACGGGTCGAGCTGCACGGCCTTGATCAGCAGCTCGCGCGCCTTCGCCTCGTCGCGGAGCTTGCGGAGGACGAGCCCCTCGGCCAGCGCCGCGTCGGAGAAGAAGGGCTGCAGCTCCATCGCCAGCTCGGCGCTGCGCTTCGCCTCCATGGGTCTTCCATTGGCCAGCGCGATGCGCGAGGCCGCCACCGCGGCCAGGGCCCGGTCGCTCGCCCGCGGCGCTCCCGACGAGAGACCCTGGAGCTTCGAGAGCAGCGGCTTCCCCGCCGCCGGCTTGAGCAGCACGTCGCCGGCCATGCCGCAGACGCTGGTCGCGTCCTCGCGGCTCGCGGCCTGGAACGCCTTCTGCGCCTGCGGGATGTTGCCCTGGCGCACGAAGGCGCGGCCGATGGCGCAGAACACCTCGCTGTCCTTCGGCGCGAGCGAGTTCGCCTTCTGGAGCGCGGCGAACCCGGCCCGCCCGTCGCCGTGGGCGAAGGCGATGGTGGCCTTGAGCCGGTACGACTCCGCGTCCTGGGGCTCGATCTTGAGCGCCTTCGCCAGCGCGGCGTCCGACTCCTTCCACTTGCCCTGCTGCGCGAGCGCCAGTGCCACGTCCTTCTGGGCCGTGGCGCTGGAGGGGTTCTCCGCCGCCCAATTCTCGGCCTGGACCTGCGCCTCGGCCGGCTTGGCGAGCGCGAGGTACACGCGGGAGAGCGCGTGCCGGCTCTCGCCGTGGCTGCGGTTGCGCTGGATGGAGAGCTGGAGCGGCTCCACCGCCCGCTCCGGAGAGCCGGACAGCCAGAGCAGGCGCCCCAGCGCGCACGCTCCCTCGTAGTCGCGCGGGTCGCGGAGGGCGCCCTCGAACTGGGCCTTCGCGCGGTCGAGGATCCCGCGCTGCCAGTAGACCTTCCCCAGCGCCACTGCCACGTCGGCCCGGGGGCGCTTTGCCGCGCCCAGGGTGCGCTCGAGCACCGACTGCGCCTTGTCCGGCTCGCCCTCGGCGGCGTCGGCCAGCGCGAGCCAGGCCACGGCCTCGATGGGGAACTTCCCCGAGACCGAGGTCTTCGTCAGCTCGGCGCGGGCATGCTTCCAGTCCTTGAGCCGTCCCCAGGCGACGCCCCGGAGCAGCGCCATGCGCCGGCCGGGGTCGTCGGCGAAGCGCTGCAGGAGCTCGCGCTCCCGGTCCCGCCCGAGGAGCACCCGGCCCAGAGCCTCCTTCGCCTCCTCGCTCTTCGGCCTCTGCTTCACGGCCGTCTCGAGCGACTTCTGGGCCGCGGCCAGGTCTCCACTGGCCCGGAGCGCGTCACCGAGCGCCACCTGGAAGTCGAAGGCCCTCTTGCCGGCGCCGGTCGCGCCCTCGGTCAGAACCTTCACCGCCTGGTCGTGCGCGCCGTTGGCCGAGAGAAGACGGCCGCGATCCAGCGCGCGCCGGGTGGCCATGTCCGGGGTGAGCGAATCTGGAACGAGCTTGTCCACCTCGGCCAGGGCCTGGGTGAGATCCTGCTCCAGGGCGAGCCGACTCTCGGCCTCGCCGAGCGACCGGCCCGGGTGGTCCGGTGAGAGCTGCTCCGCGGTGCCGTAGACGGTGAGCGCCGCCGCGTCGTCGCCTGCCTCGCGGTAGTAGTCGCCGAGCGCGACCAAGGCGCGCACGTTTCCGGCGTTGAGCTCGAGCGCGCGCTTGAAGTGGAGCACCGCGCCCTTCGCGTCTCCCTTCGCCAGCAGGAGGCGCCCGGCCGCGTCGTGCACCTCGGTGAGGTCCAGCGGCGAGTCGAGGATGGCCTTCCGTGCGGCGTCCCGCTCGGCGCCCTCGGTGGCCATCGCCCGGGCGACGAGGACCAGTCCGGGGTGGCTCGTACCGGCCTTCGGACGGGCGAGCGCCGCCACGGCCTGGGCGCGGTCGTCGGGCTTGCCGCCGTGCTCGTCGGCGAGCACCGCGCGGGCGTAGGCGGTGAAGTCCCACGCCTCGGCGCTGTCCTCCTCCATCCGGATGGCCTGGGCGAGCGACTCGAGCGCAGCCCGGTCGCCGGCGGCGGTGTCGAGGGCGAGCGCCTTCCGGGCGCTAGAGAGCGCGTCGCTCAGGTTGCGGCCCTGGTTCACCGCGCGGGTGTGGCGGTAGACGAGCCCCCCGGCCACCACCGCGACCACCGCGACGATGGCGATGGCCAGCTTCAGCGCGTGGGTCTGGATCCAGCTCCTGGTCTGCGCCTTCTCGGCGACCTTGGCGCGGAGAGCCTTCTCGTACTCCTTGGCGATGGCCTGGGTGGTGCCGGTGGAGAACGGCCGCTTGACGGCCGGCATCGAGCCGGAGGGCACGGGCGCGTCCGGCACGTCGGCGAGGAGACCCTGCTCGCCGGCGGGGATTCCGGGGTTCGCATCTCCCGCCTCGGCACTGGCCGGATAGTCCGGCCCTCCGGGAGTGGTGGGTCCGTCACCGGCCAGGGGGAAGGAGCCCGACCCCTTGCGCTCGGGGAGCGGGGTGAAGCCGGCCGCCTCGGCCAGCGCCTCCGGTGGAGGGGGCGGCGGGGTGGAGCCGGTGCGCGTCGGACGGACGACGGCGTTGCTCCCGGTCACGGCTCCGTTGGTCCGCGGGCGGAGCGGCCGCTCGGGCGGGTTGTCCAGCACCGCCGGACGCATGGTGGGCGCCGGGCCGCCGGCGAGCGCCGCTTGCGTCTGCTCGAGCCAGACCTTCACCTGCTCGTCACCCGGCGAGAGCGCCACTGCCTTGCGGAGGAGCGGGAGCGCCGACCGGTAGAGCCCCTTGCCGACCAGGACCTCGGAGATCAGGTGGTAGGCCAGCGGGTCCTGCCGGTCGATGGCGACGGCGCGATCGAACTGCTCCATCGCCTCGGCCGGACGCCCCAGGCCGATCAGCGCCTTTCCCCAGAGCACGTACCCGTGGATGCTTTCCGGATGGTGGACGACGCCCTGCTGACACACCTCGGCCGCGCGGGCGTTCTCGCCCTGTTCGACGAGAACCCGGGCAAGCTCGACGAAGAGAGTGGAGGTGGGATCGGTGGCGAGCAGCTGCTCGTACCGCTCCACCAGGGATTCGGGCATCGTTGTCAGCCGATGAAGGCTACCACGCACCCCCTCCTCGCCCTGCTGCTCCTCGGTGTCGTCGGATGTCACGAAGGGGGCGCCACGCAGGCCAAGCTCAAGAGTACCTACGAGGACTTCGAGCAGAAGGCCCGCTGGGCAGAGACCGCCGCGGTGGCGCAGCTGCTGGTCCCCGAGCGCCGGAGCCAGTTCCTCTCCGCGAGGTCCCGGGACGGCTCGGACCTGAACATCACCGACATCGAGCTGCTCAACGTCCAGCCCAACGAGGACGGCACGAAGGCCACCGTCACCTCACGCTGGCGGTGGTTCAAGCTGCCCTCCACCTCGGAGCGGATGGAGGAGTCGACCGCGATCTGGGTCGCCCGGGGTCCGGAGTGGCAGCTCGAGTCGATGCTGGGCGGGCCCTATCCGGACCTCGCGCCCCACTGACCCGCCAAAAAAAAGCGCCCACCGCCCCGGGGCCGGCCGGGACGGTGGGCGTCGGGCGTCCCCCAATGGGACGCCCTCACCTGCGCACAAGGCGAGCAACCCCGGTGCCACGACGAGTTCGGAGTGCTTTCCGTGAGTTGGAGGCCGACTTCACCGGGAGTCCAGGCGCCCGAAGGGCAGAACCACGACAGTCGTGTCGTGGTCCTCGGATCTGACAGGGCGACCGTGGCGGAGTTTCCGGCCCGACCGCGGGTCCACGAACGGCGGCCTGTCTAGGCGGCGGCGCGATCCCCGTCGACGGACCGGATGGTGTCCCTCATCGAGTACTGCGGCACCCATCCGACGTCGGCCTGCCACCGGCCCCCGTCCACCATGCACAGGAACTGGATGTGGTCCAGCTCCGGCGGTGGGAAGTTCGCCAGCCGGTACCGGAACAGCGTGCCGAGCAGAGGCCGGGCGAGGGGGTGCGGCACGGGGATGGGCGTCCTCCCGAGCTCGTGGAGCACGGCCGAGAGCGGAACCTCGCCTGGGCCCGCCACGTTGTAGACGCCCTTGAGCCCGGGCCTCAGGGCCTCGACCATCGCCCGCGCGGCGTCGGCCTGGTGGATGAGCTGCAGCATCGGGTCGAAGCCCGCCAGCACCCACGGGTAGCGAAGCCGCAGGTAGTTGGACGGCGCGTTCCGGATGGTGGGCCCCACGATGTGCACCGGGCGAAGGATGACCGTCTCGATGTCCGGGTGTCGCCAGAAGAACCCGTGCGCCAGCATGTCGACCTCGATGAGGTCGCGCACGCCCGAAAAGCGCGAGGCGGCCATCAGCGGCGCGTCCTCGGAGAGGAAGTTCGAGTTGTCCGGGCTCGGCCCGTAGACATTGGCGCTGGAGAGGACGACGACCTTCTTCACGCCGTACTTCGCGACCGCCTCCAGCACCCTCGTCGTGCCCACCACGTTGAAGGAGTGGTGCTCCTCGGACGACATCCGGGGGTCATGCATGATCCCCATGTGGATGACCGCCTTCACGTCGTGGATGCGGAAGACGTCCTCGGCCTTCTTCTTCCGGAGGTCCACCTGGAAGAGCTCCACGTCCTTCGGCGCGCCTGGAAACGGGCGGCGGTCCAGCCCGACGATGTGCTCGGTGCGATGGAGGAGCTTGGTGAGCGTGCGCCCGAGGTTCCCGCTGATGCCGGTGACGACCACCACCTGTCGTGACTCGGTGCCCATCGCCTCGCCTCACCAGAAGATGTTCTTCCGCTCCTCGAGCCCCTGCTGGATCAATCCCTGAAGCGTGGTCTTCACCACGCGGACCTTCCTGTCCAGCTCGGTGTCCTCCTCGTCCGCGCTCCCGGTGAAGGTCAGGGGATCCCCGAAGTACAGGCGGTACTTGGTGGGCAGCGGGAGCGGCGTCACGGTGACCGGAAGCGCCGGGAAGCCGATGAGCCTGCCCACCGACTTCAGATTGAGGATCGCCGGCGCCTGCTCCTCGGATCCGATGATCGCCACCGGGACGATCGGCGTGGCCGTCTCCAGGGCGAGGCGCATGAAGCCCAGCCCGAAGTCCTTCAGCTGGTAGCGCTCCGGCCAGAGCTTGCTGATGCCCCTCACCCCTTCGGGGAAGACCATCACCGCCTCCCCCCCCTGCAGCAGCCGGCGGCAGTTCTCCGGCGTGCCGACGATCTGCCCGCTCCGGGCGAAGAGCGTCGAGACGTAGGGCAGCGAGGCGGCCCACTTCTCGGTCATCGCCCGGACGATGCGCGGTGGGTCGTGCTCCAGGAGCATCGAGACGCCCACCATCGCCCCGTCGATCGGGATCTGCCCGGCGTGGTTGCCCACCAGCAGCACCCGCCCGCCGGGGACCCGCTCGATGCCGTGCGTCTCGACCCGGAAGTATTTCCGGTACAGCCAGGCGAAGGGCGCCACCGCAGCCAGCGCGTAGTCCGGGTCGAAGCCGAAAGGGTCCACCCCGAACTCGCCGTTGCTCCGCTGGGCGAGCGCCTCGAGGGCCGGCGCCCGGTCTCCGGCGAGATCCAGGGTGAGCCGCTTCAGCCGCTCCCTCGCCTCATGGCTCAAGCTCTCGAACATGGCCCCTCGAGACTTCTTCTAGCCCAGCGACCGGGCGGCGTCCCGGAGCGGGACGAGCTGGAAGTCCCGGGCCAGCCACTCCAGGACCTGCCGGAGCCGGTCGAGCTTGGCGTCCAGAGGAAGCCCGAGGTCCGGCTGGGCGCGGCCGAGGTCGGCGGGAAGCCCGTCCTCGGGGCCGAGGAGATCCACGGCGTGCAGCTCGAGCGAGAGGAACGGCTCGCCCCGGAGCCGGGCGTAGGCTGCGCGCACCATCGGCCAGGGAGCGAGCACGAGGAAGGTCCCGATGAAGGGGAGGCGAGCGCTCGGGGTCACCGACATCGGCAGCTCGAGCAGCGGCGCCGTGCCGCGCCGCTCGGGCCGGTCCGGATCCGGCCGGTAGGGCAGCCGGGGGGCGAGCAGGACGCGGGGACTGTCGAGGATCGCCGCCGACCGGCGCCCACGGACCCGGAGCCAGCCCATGGCCAGCGCCTTGGCCGCCCAGTACGGGGCGGCGGGGAAGATGCTCGCGTCGTACGCATAGCCGCGGGCGACCACTGCGCGGAGCAGCGCCGGAGACAGGGTGTAGCCAGGCGCCCGGAACCCGAGCGGCCCGGTCGCTCCGAGCGAGGCGAGCACCTCCTCGGCCTGCGCCAGGTCCCGGTCGATGTCGCCAGCAGCGGCGCGCGAGAGCGCGTAGTCGTGACCGTGGCTGTGGCTGCCCAGCTCGTGGCCACGGCGGAGGGCGTCCTCGAGCGGAGCACGCGCGCCGTCGTCCACCTCGCCCCCGATGACGAACAGGGTGCCGCGGCCCCCCACCGCCTCCACCAGCTCGGCGAACCGCGGGACCGCGCGGCCATGCACGAGGCCACGCGCCTCGGCGCTCACCACCTCCGGGGCCAGCCCGTGCAGCGCCGCGTAGTGGCCGAGGCCATCGAGGTCGATGGAGATGCAGGCGAACCCGGGCATCCGCTCACCCGCCCCGCACCCGGATGACCCACACCAGCTTCGCCACCTGCCGGAGCACGTTGGGGACGCGGCGGAGGAGGTTGATGGAGGGCTCGCGCTTCTCCTCGAGCTGGACGGGGATCTCCAGCACCTTGAACCCGCCACGCCAGGCGCGAACCACGAACTCCGAGGCGAACACGTCACGATCCACGATGCAGGCCCGAGCCACCGGGAGCAGTCGCTCGCGGCGGAACGCCTTCAGGCCGTGGGTGTCCGTCCCCTGGAACCCGAGGAGCAGCCGCAGCAGGCCGTTGTGCACCCGGGTCGCCACCCGCCGGATGAGGGGCCTCCGGTCGCTCGCGCCCCGGGCTGCCTTGCTCCCCACCACCATGTCCAGGCTCGGGTCGGCGAGGAGTTCGAGCGCCTGGTCGTAGAAGCTCAGGTCGCACAGGTCGATCTCGTCGCAGAAGACGATCTCTCCCCTGGCATCGAGCATTCCCTGCTTCAGCGCCGCGCCGTAATTGGGGGTGTTGGAGTGGAACCAGCGGAGCCGCGGGTTGTCCCGGGTCAGCCGCTGGAGCAGCGCCTGCGTCCCGTCGGTCGAGCCGTTCTCCGCGAGCAGCACCTCGTAGTCCAGCCGGCGCGCGTCGAGCCCCGCGGTGAGATCGGCCAGCGCCGAGGGAAGGATGCGCTCCTCGTTGTAGACCGGGATGACCACGGTCAGCCGAGGGGCAGCCATCACGCGCGCTCGACCTGGTCCGCCGCCGCGCGCCCACCGAGCAGCGCGTCCTCCATCGACGAGTACTCCCAGTTCCCGTAGCGGCCGGCGGTGCGGATCCCCGCCTCGCCGAGGAAGTCGATCACCGTCTGGCGGGCCTGCCCGTAGTGCGCGTCGTAGAGCACGTAGGCGTTCCGGATGACGCGGGGTTCGGTGAAGAGCACGTCCGCAGCGCTGCCGATCATCCTGGCACGGACCAGGTCCTCGACCGCCGCGCGCGCGCAGGCCTCCGGCGACCGCGGGCCCGAGTACTCCACGTAGAAGGAGGACGTCCCTGCGGGCGCGGTTCCGGGGAACACCGCCGAGGGAGAGCCGATGCGGTACGTCGTGAACTCGGGCTCGGGCGTGTACACCCAGTGCCAGGCCTGGAGATTTGGCCCTCGGGCTCCGACTGCAACCCACGTCACGTCGGTCGCCCGCAGCCTCGAGGCGGCCTCGCGCACCGCGTCCGGGACCCGATGGAGCAGCCCGACCAGCGACGGCAGCGGCAACGTCGAGACCAGCGCGGACCAGCGGACCTCGGTCCCGTCGGAGAGCCTGGCCACCCGGCGCTCCCAGTCCAGCGCGGTGGGCTGGGTCGAGACGCGAATCTCGCCGCCCTCCAGCGCGCCATGGAGAGCGCGGGCGAGGCCCTCGATGCCCCCCTCCTTCGGATAGACGAACGTGGCGTTGTAGCCGAGAGCGTCGGAGCCGAGGCCGAGCGCGCCGTCCACGACCTCCTTGAGGCTCGGCTTCGGCACGAAGCGGCCGCACCAGGCGGCGCTCAGCTCGCGCGGGGGTACGCCGAAGAGCTTCGTGTTGTACGGCACCATGAAGTTCTTGGCGAAGCCGGCACCGAGGTGCCGGAGGATGAACTCCTCGAAGTTCGCCGGCTCACGCTCCCGGAGCGCCCGGCCACCCTCGCCCACCGTCGCCTCGACGAAGCCGAGGAGGTTCTCGGCGACGACCTCGGCCGGCAGCCCATGGGTGTTCACCTGGTAGGGAAACCGCGTGAAGACGCCCCGGGTGAAGACCGCCGCTCTCCGGGCCACGGTGACCAGCCCGTCCTTGAGCAGGCGCTCGTGCACCAGGGCCTTGATTCCCGGATCACGGAGGTGAAGCCAGTGCCCGGTGGGGTCGAAGCGGAAGCCGCCGTGCATCGTCTCGGTCCGCACCAGGCCCCCGACGCGTGACTCCCGCTCCACCAGGAGCCAGGGCCGGCGGAGGTGGAAGGCCGTGGAGAGTCCCGCGAGGCCGCCACCGAGGATGAGCACGGGCTCGATGTGGGTGTTGGGGTTCACCGTCGGAGGGTCCGCCTACCACGTAGACCCCGGGGCAGTCTGCTAGCCTCGGGTGCTCTCCCCATGCGCGTCACGTGTCCGTCCTGCCAGACGGCGTACAACATCGACGAGCGGCGCATTCCTCCCGGTGGCGCCAAGCTCAAGTGCAGCACCTGCCAGACGCTGATTCCGTTGCGTCCGCCGGAGGCCGCGGCTCCGCCTGCGCCGGCGCCCTCGGTGGCAAGTGTGCGGTTCAACGAGGGCGCGGTGCCGCTCCCCGGGCTCGGCCTGGGCGGAGGCGCGCCCGCTCCGGGCTTGCCGCCGCTCACCGCGCGCGTTCCCGAGCCCGCGCCGACGTCGCAGTCGAACACCACCGGAGTCATCCCGCTCCCCCGTGCGCACACGCCGGGACCGGTGCCGGCGATCACCGCCACGCCTCCTTCGCCTCCCCCGCGGCGCAGTGACCGCACGATGGTCGCCGGCACGCCCGGCAGCGCGGTGGAGCTTCCTGCGCCGGCCACGCCCTCACGGGCGCCGCCGCCTCCGCCTGCCTTGCGCCCGGCCGTCCCACCGCCGCCGACGGTCTTCGCTCCACCGCCGCCACCCGCCGCGCGGCCGGCCATGCCACCGCCGCCGTCGGTCTTCGCGCCGCCGCCGCCGCTCGCCTCACGCCCCGCGGCGTTCGGTGGGTCCGCGGTGCCGATGCCCTCGCCGGCCGGCAGGGCGCCGCCAGCCGCACCCCCGCCACCGGACTCGGTGCTCCCCGGCTTCGAGGAGGCTGGGTTCGACGACGACACGCTGGGGGAGGACGCCTCCTACGGCGCCGAGCAGCTCTCCGACGATGACACGCCGCCGGAGCCAATCACTCCCCCCGATTCGACGCCGCCCGAGGCCGTCGCGGCGGCGGCGCACGACGACGAGGAGCCCTGGGACCCGGGGACCTCCCCGGAGTTCGGCACCATCGATCTCGGCGGCGACGACGCCAACGCCACCGCGCTCCCCATCCCCGCGGACGATCCGCTTCCCGCCGCCGACGAGGTGGCGTGGACCGAGCCCGCCCCCGCCGGAGCGGACTCGCTCGACCTGTCCAACCTGCCGCAGACCCGGGGGCTCGCGGACCTCGACGGCGCCGCGGCCGCCGACCCACTCGAGTTCGACCCCACCCGGCCTGCGCCGGAGGACCTCGAGGCGGACCTCTCCAGGCCGCTCCCCCAGGGCGTGCGCCCGGCGGAGGACGGCCTCGAGGTGCTCGGCTTCCTCGACGAGGCGGCGAAGGAGATCCGCCCCCGCAGCGGGCGCGTCACGCGCTACCACGTGCGCCGGAGGAGCGGGAAGGTGTTCGGCCCGTTCGAGCCGGGCGTCATCGTCAAGATGCTCGAGGACGGGCAGCTCCTCGGAAGCGAGGAGGTCTCCACCGACGGCGACAACTGGAGCGGGATGGCGGCCGTGCCGATGTTCGCCCAGGCGATGCAGCGGCTGGTCTCCTCGCCCTCGCCCACTCCGACCGTCGCTCCCGCGAAATCAGCCGCCGCCGCGGCCCCTCCGCCGAAGCTCGACCTCGACCAGCTGGCCCAGGCCTACGGCGGGCGCATGGCGGTGGTCAGCGTGGTGGACGGCGCGGCCCAGGCGCGGAAGCACAAGCGCTTGCTGCTGCTCGGCGCGGCGGGTCTTGCAGTGCTCGGCCTCATCGCCGCGGGGGCGAGCCTGCAGTTCACCAAGTACGGCGCCTTCGGCTTTCGCTGGCTCTTCCCGGCCTCGGTCTCCAGCAGCTCGGGCGAGGGCAAGGCCTTCTCGGAGGCGAAGGCGGCGCTGGCCGAGGACACCTTCCCCGGGGTCCGCAAGGCCCGTGGACAGCTAGAGGCCATCCTCTCCCGCCGCGACGTCCCGGAGGTCCGGGCGGTCTGGGCGCAGTCGGTCTTCTTCGAGCAGCGCCGCTGGGGCACTGCCGATCCGTCCCAGGTGACGCAGGCGAGCGCCGCGCTCGAGGAGCTGAACGTCCTTCCCAAGGGCAATCCCGAGCGCCTGAAGGCCGAGATCGGCCAGGCGCTGCTCAAGAAGCAGCCCGACGTCGCGCTGGGGCTCATCCGGGCCACGAAGCTCGACGCGGAGGGCTCGCTGCTCGAGGCCGAGGCCCTCCTCCAGAAGGGTCAGGCCGCGGAGGCCGCAGGCGTGCTCGATGGCGCGCTCAAGGCCGCGCCCTCCGGCGCCGGATGGCACCTCCTCGGACTCGTGCATCTGAAATCCAAGAAGCTGGACAAGGCGCAGGCCGACTTCGAGGCCGCGCTCAAGATCTCTCCCCAGCACCTCTCCTCTGCTGTGGAGCTGGCGCAGCTTGCGCTCGGACGGAAGGAGCCGGTGTCGGTGCTCAAGGCCCTCGAGCCGGCGCTGGCGGAACCGAAGGCCCTCGCTCCTCCCGAGCGGGCCCGCGCCCAGGCGCTGAAGGGCGCGGCGCTCCTCATGCAGGGCAAGCCTGCCGACGCGGTGGCCGGCCTGGAAGAAGCGGTGCGCCTCGATGGGAACAGCGTCTTCGCCAAGGGGACGCTCGCCCGCGCCTACTCCGCCCTGAAGCAGGACGAGAAGGCCCTGCCCCTGTGGAAGTCGGCGGTGACCGGCGA
Organism: Myxococcaceae bacterium; assembly: GCA_036489275.1. Taxonomy (GTDB): domain Bacteria; phylum Myxococcota; class Myxococcia; order Myxococcales; family Myxococcaceae; genus RPRB01. Next base: position 14,477 of record DASXGF010000641.1, read on the forward strand.
GCCCGACAATCCGGTCTGGGCCGATGGCCAGGTGCAGTCGCTCGCCGTGCTCAAGAAGACCGACGAGGCGATGGCCGCGGCGACCAAGGCCCGCAACAGTTTCCCCAAGGACGAGCCCACCGCCCTGGTGGTCGCCCGGGCCCAGGAGCTGCTCGACCGGATCGGCGATGCCGAGGAGAGCTACAAGGCCGCGACCGTCCTCGATCCGAACGACCTCGACGCCGCCCTCGGGCTCGCCCGGCTCTACCTCCGCCAGCGCCGTCCCGCCGACGCACGCGCGGCCCTTGCCGCGGTGACCGAGAAGCAATCGCAGAACGCGCGGCTCCGGCTCGGGCTCGGCGAGCTGGCGATGGCCACCGGAGAGCTGGGCACCGCGCAGTCCGAGTTCGAGCGGGCCACCAGCCTCGCCCCAGAGATGGCCGAGGGCTGGCTGGCGCGGGCTCGGCTCGCGCTCGAGAAGAAGTCGTGGAAGGAGGCGCGCGCCGACGCCGAGAAGGCGCTCGCCCTCGATCCCGACGTGGTCGATGGACGTCTGCTGCACGGTATGGCGCTGTGGAAGCTCGGCGAGCTGGACGCGGCGGCCAAGGAGCTCGAGGCTGCGCGGAGCGCCGGGACGAACAGCAAGCTCGAGGTCGCGCTGGGGGCGGTGCACTTCGAGCAGGGCGACCTCGAGGGCGCCAGCACCCTCCTCCAGGCCACCCTGCGAAACGAGCCCGGAAACCCCGAGGCCAATTTCTGGATGGCGCGGGTGCACGCCAAGAAGGGCAACTACAGCCTGGCGCTCGAGTCGATCCGCGCCGCGGTGGAGCGCGCGCCGACCCGCGCGGCGTACCACTACGAGCTCGGGCTGATCCTCCGTGACGCGGGGAAGCCGCCCGAGGCGGTCGAGGCGTGGAAGCAGGCGGTGAAGCTCGAGCCTGGCTACGCCGATGCCTGGGAAGCAATGGGGCAGGTCTACGGGGACGTCGGCCGCTACAAGGAGGCGATCGCCGCGTTCGAGTCGGCGCTCAAGGCCGACCCGACCCGTGCCCGCGTGCTCGGCAGCATGGGAGACGCGCACTTCCAGGCCGGCAAGTGGAACCCGGCCATCACCAGCTACACCGCCGCGCTCAAGGCCGATCCCAGCCTGACCGGCCTCAACTACAAGCTCGGCCGCGCCTACAGCGAGCTCTCGCAGTACGACAAGGCGATCGGCTTCTACCAGCGCGCGCTGCAGAGCAAGCCGGACGACGCCCAGGGCTGGTACCACCTGGGCTACGCGCTCAAGGAGCGGGGCAAGAAGCGCGAGGCGGTCGACGCCTTCAAGAACTACCTGGCCAAGGCGCCGGACGCGAAGGACAAGAAGGACATCGAGGACGAGATCTACTTCCTGTCCAAGTAGCGCCGTCCCCGGGTGAGCGTGGTAGAGGCTCTCCGGTCATGCTGGACCCCAAGAAGTTCGAGCGAAACTTCGACGAGTCCCTGGAGCGCCTCTCCACGCGCGGTGGGAACCTCGATCTCGGTGGCTTCCGTGCCTTGATGCACGAGCGCAGCGCCCTCTTCGTCTCGCTCGAGACTCTCCAGGCGAAGCGCAACGCGGCCAACGAGGAGATGAAGCGGGCGGCGAAGGAAGACCCTGCCGCGCTCGAGCGACTCCGCGGCGACCTGCGCGCCCTGAGCCAGGAGATCAAGGATCTGGAGAAGCGGCGCGATGCCGTCGACGAGCGGCTGCAGGCCGTCAACCTCACCCTTCCCAACCTCCCGGACCCCTCCGTCCCGGTGGGCGCCTCGGAGAAGGACAACGTCGTCGTCCGCACCTGGGGCGAGGCGCCGCGGTTCCCCTTCACCCCGCGGCAGCACTTCGAGATCGGCGAGAAGCTCGGCCTGCTCGACTTCGAGCGCGCGGCCAAGGTGTCCGGGAGCCGGTTCGTCTTCTACCGGGGCGACCTGGCGCGGCTGGAGCGGGCGCTGGTGACGTTCATGATCGACGTCCACACCGCCCGCGGCTACTCCGAGATCCTTCCGCCCTACCTCGTCAGCCGGGCGTCGATGACCACCACCGGCCAGCTGCCCAAGTTCGAGGACGACGCCTTCAAGACCGCCGGCGCGGACGAGCGCTTCCTCATCCCCACCGCCGAGGTCCCGGTCACCAACTACCACGCCGACGAGATCCTCGACGGCGAGCGGCTGCCCCTCCACTACTGCGCCTTCAGCCCCTGCTTCCGCGCCGAGGCCGGCGCCGCCGGCAAGGACACCCGCGGGCTCATCCGCATGCACCAGTTCCACAAGGTGGAGCTGGTGAAGTTCGCCCGGCCCGAGCAGTCGATGGACGCGCTCGAGGGCATGGTGGACGACGCCACCGAGGTCCTCCGCCGGCTCGGGCTCCACCACCGGGTGGTGCTGCTCTGCACCGCGGATCTCGGATTCGCCTCCCTGAAGACCTACGACGTGGAGGTCTGGCTCCCCGGGGCCGGGCAGTTCCGGGAGATCTCCTCTTGCAGCAACTGCGGCGACTTTCAGGCCCGGCGGGGGAAGATCCGCTTCCGGCCCGCACCGGGCGAGAAGCCCCAGCTCTGCCACACCTTGAACGGCTCCGGCCTGGCCGTGGGGCGGACGCTCGTCGCCCTGGTCGAGAACGGCCAGCGCGAGGACGGGACGGTGAGACTCCCGGACGTCCTTGGCCCGTACATGGGTGGACGGACCGAGCTACGGTCAGCCTGAGCTCGCTGCGCCGGTTGCATCGGGGGGCGAATCGAGTATGAAGGCGGCCCTTTTCGGCCCGTCCTTCACTGGAGGAATGGCCGAGCGGCTGAAGGCAGCGGTCTTGAAAACCGCCAAGGGTTCACGCCCTTCGTAGGTTCGAATCCTACTTCCTCCGTCGTCGCAGCTCTTTGAGAGGTCGCAGGTTTGGAGAGATGGCCGAGAGGCTGAAGGCACAGGTTTGCTAAACCTGCATATCCGAAAGGGTATCGAGGGTTCGAATCCCTCTCTCTCCGTTGAGCTCGGCCGAGTTTCCGACCCGCCCACCGTTCTACGCGCTGGACACGCGGAGTCTCGCCGCGGCCCGCATCGGGCTCGGGAGCCTGTTGCTCCTCGACCTGGCGCTCCGGGCGTTCGACCTCCGCGCCCACTACACCGATGACGGGGTGCTGCCCCGGGCCCTGATTCCCCCCGGGACCTGGGACGTGGGCTGGTCGCTCCACCGCCTCGGGGGCGGCTCCGGCTTCGAGGCGGCGCTCTTCGCCGTCCACGCCCTGTTCGCCGTGGGGATGCTGCTCGGGTGGCGGACCTTCTGGACCACGGCCGGGACGGCGCTGCTCACCATCTCCCTCCACGCCCGGAATCCGCTGATTCGCGACGGGCAGGACGACTTCGTCCGTGTGCTCCTCGTGTGGGCGACTCTCCTGCCCTGGGGCGCGCGCTGGTCGCTCGATGCGCGTGCGGGGAAGGTCTGGCATCCGCTCGGAATTCCCTCGGGCTCGCTGCTCACGACGCCGGCCGCGGCAGGCTTCGTGGCGCAGCTGGTGCTCGTCTACTGGTCCAGCGCGGTGGCCAAGCTCGAGTCCACCTGGTGGCGAAGCGGCGACGCGCTGTCGCTCGCGCTGTCCATCAGCCGCTACGAGACGCCGCTCGGCCAGTGGCTGCTCCGGTTCCCGGAAGCGCTGCACGCGATGAGCTACGCGGCGGTCGGGTTCGAGCTCCTCGCCCCTTTGCTGCTGCTCGCCGGCCCGCGCCCGCGCTGGCGCCTCGCCCTGGTTGGGGCGTTCTGGGGATTCCACGTCTCGGTGGGGGCCATGCTCCGGCTGGGCCTCTTCGCGCCCATCGCCATGGCGGCCTGGAGCGCGCTGCTCCCCGGCACGTTGTGGCCGGCGGGGACCGAGTTGAACGTGGCCGGAGCATCCGAGACGGCGCGCGCGAGGCGGGTCGGGTGGGCGCTGGTGGCCCCGCTCATCACCCTGGCGGTGCTCTTCAACGCCCGGTACCTCTGGCCTCGCGGCATTCGCCTCGAGCCGGTGGGGGTGACCGCCCGCGCTCTCGGGCTCCAGCAGTACTGGTCGGTGTTCTCTCCGCCCTACTGGACGCAGGGCGCGCTGGTGGACGGGTGGTTCTCCATCGAGGGGAGCAGGCCCGGCGGCCACACGCTGGAGCTGCTCACCGGCGGCGAGCTCGCCGCGACGCGACCCGCGATGGGCTCGGACCGCTTCTCCAACCGCCGCTGGCGTCACTGGGCGGCGGCGATGATGGAGGACTGGCCGAGGGGAAGCGTCCAGCGGCGCACCGTCGAGGATGCGCGCCAGGCGACGCTCCGGTGGTGGTGTGGCGACTGGAACGGCCGGCATGGCGCCGAACGGGTGGAGGTCGCGCGCCTGGTGTGGATGCGCCAGCGGCTCCGGCACCCCGAGGACGTCCCCGAGCGGAAGGTGCTGGCCCAGGTTGTCTGCGAGCCGGAGCCGGTGGCGACGGTCCGCTGAGGCGCCTCGCCGGGGCTCCGCGTCACTCTCCGGGATTCGACCCGGTCGGTGGTCGTGCCGCCGGGACCTGGTTCCGGACGGGCGGGACGGACTTCAGATAGGCCCAGATCTCCTTCAGCTCCGCGTCGGAGTACCGCTCGAACTCCTCCCGGCGCATCGGAGGGAGGAACGGCTGCCCGGACCAGAGATGCCGGCCGGTGCGCATCACGTGGACGAAGGTCTGCTCGGTCCACTGACCCAGGCCGGTCTCCGGATCCGCGGTGAGGTTGGCGGCGAAGCTGGTTCCCCACGGCCCGGTGAAGGCGCTCCTCGCGGCGACGGCGACCGCCAGCCAGCCGACGTCGAGCCTCGAAGCCCCTTGGCCCTCGAACCGATCCGGGTACCCGGAGAGCAGCCGGGACGTGTCCGGGACCAGCTGATCGCCGTCCACCTTCGCCGGGGTGTGGCAGTGGTGGCACCCGCCGGTCGCGACCAGACGTTCACCGCGGCGCGCCTCGGCGCTCAGGTTGGGCAGGTCCCGGGCGAGAACGGGTCGCGCCAGGAGCAGAGGTAGGAGGATGCAGACGAAGATTCGCGGAGTGAATGACATTCCGGAACCTCGTGTGCAGCGGCGATGCCATCGTCGCCCCGCCTGATCTCTGCGGTTTGTTCTCCGGCTCGTTGCCGGGGCCGCTACTTCCGCATCGACCCCGTCATCCCCGCCGCTACGTGTGCGCGTCGCACCGCAGACTGTGCTCGAGAAATCCGACGAAGTTGTTCTCGGGCGCCCGAGGAACTTCTTTGCTCGACCCGCTCGCTGCAGTCGCCCGAGCCTGCTCGCCCGCTCCCGGGAACGAGACCAAAGTCGCACCGGTTCGAGATTCTCTCCCGCGTGGAGTCGTTCGATTTGCGCCCTCTCCCGGTTCGCCACCGTCCAACGACCTTGCCGGAGTGGTCCGGATCACCGGGGTGCGCGTCACACCCGACGGGCGGACGGTGGTCCTCACCCATCGGCGGATGAGCGGCGTGCTGCCGCTGCTCGAGTGGATCGAGAAGCCGACCTCGGGCGACGGCAAGGCGCTCAGCCTCGCCGCCAATCCCCTGGCGGCCGCCACTGACCCCGGGCTATCCGCCCAGCTCGCGTGCGAATTCGGCGAACGCCTGCTCGACGGCGCGCGCGACGGTCACCTCCAGGGTCTCGGAGGTGAGGTGCCGGGAGACGAGCCGGAGGAGCTGGCGCAACCCGCGATTGCCGGACAGGAGCTTCACCGCCCAGCGCCCACCGGGTTCCAGCGCTTCCACTTCGACTGCGGACTGCATGTTCCTGCTTCCTGACTGGAGAGATCGTCCCCTGTGGTCGCTACTCGCCCCACGAACCTTGGACACGCGTCGCGTTGGGACGGTTCAGGGAGCCCATGACCGCGAGCAGACCCGATTCAACAGCGGCGCTGATGCGACATCGGCTTTCCCAGTCAGCGCGGAGTGTTTCGACCTTCCTCGATCTCGCCCGTAGCGCCGGAGGCAACAGACTCTTCCGGGATCCACGATCGCGCGTCGGCGGCATCGATGAGCTCGCGACACGCGGCGACCTCCACCGCCCAGTGTTGCGTGCCGCGAACCCCCTCGAGGAGCCAGCTGGAGCCGTCGACGATGATCAGGGACTGCGTGTCACGAGACGATGCCTGGCAGACCGACCCGGCGTCCCAGCAGCCCGCTGCCTGCACCGTGCGCCGCAGCGACTCGAGGAGCTCCGGATCGACGGGGCGTTCGAGCGTCTCGAACGCTCCGGTGAGCTCCTCACCACTGGAATGGTCGCGCTTGAGCGTCGCGCGCAACGTCGCACCGCCGGCCTCGATCCGGATCACGACGGGGGGAGCGAACGAGGGCTCGTACACGAGGCGATAGGTTTCCCCCGAGCTCTCGGCAGGGAGAACGGGCTCCTGGTACGAGCGGATGACCGCGGCGGCCACGCACCTGTGACCAGGACGCGAGCCCGCCGGGTCCTGCAGAGCGCCCGGAAACCACCGGTCGAGCACCGAAGGGTCGCGATCACAGGACATCGCGATCACGAGCATGGAGAACGGCTCTTTCGGCCACGGACCCGGATTGGAGTGGGCGCAGGCCCCGAACAGGACGGAGAGCAGGAGCGCGGACGCGCCGCTCCGGACGATGAACGAAGATGCCCTCCGGCGCGCCGGTCCTTCCCGAAGCATGAGGAACCTCCTTGGCTTGCACTGTGGCGCCTTCGGGGGTAGGACGCGTCGCTCGCTGAATCGGTCTTTGAAAACAGTCAGTGCTGGGGACGAGATTCGCTCGCGAATCCCGACACTTAGTACGCGCCCTTAGCTCAGTTGGATAGAGCGTCGGACTACGAATCCGAAGGCCAGAGGTTCAAATCCTCTAGGGCGCGCCATTTCTTCGCTCCGATGGAAGACGCCGACGAACGGTTCATGCGCGAGGCGCTCGCATTCGCCGACCAGGCCGCCGATCTGGGCGAGGTGCCGGTCGGTGCGGTCGCCGTGTTCGAGGGCACCCTGGTGGGATGCGGCTCGAACCGCCGCGAGACGGACCGGGACCCCTTCGCTCACGCGGAGATGCGGGCGATGTCCGAGGCGGCACACGAGCTCGGTCGCTGGCGGTTGAGCGGGGTCACGCTCTTCGTCACGCTCGAACCGTGCGCCATGTGCGTCGGGGCCGCGATCCTGGCCCGCATCGACCGCGTCGTCTTCGGAGCGGCGAGCCCCAAGGCAGGCGCGCTGGGTGGCCTGGTCGACCTCAACGCGCTCCCGAACAATCACCGGCTCGAGGTTCGCGCCGGAGTGCTCGAGGGCGAATGCGCCGAGCGACTGACCCGTTTCTTCCAGGGACTGCGGACCCCGGAGGGTTGAAAATTGAATCGCTGGAGAGCTGGCCGAGTGGTCGAAGGCACCTGACTCGAAATCAGGCGTACCGGCAACGGTACCGTAGGTTCGAATCCTACGCTCTCCGCTCGCTGGAGAGGTGGCCGAGCGGCTGAAGGCGCACGCCTGGAACGCGTGTATATCTGAAAGGGTATCGTGGGTTCGAATCCCACCCTCTCCGCAGCAACACACTGGTTCGAACAGCTTGTGGTCGGGACGACGCGGGGACGTGAACCCCGCCAGGTCCGGAAGGAAGCAACGGTAGCGCACCTTCGCGTGTGTCCCGGCCGTTCCCATCTCGTCGGTCCGTTCGCATCTTCGGGGCTCTCTCCCGGAGGTGCGGACGGACATGGCGGACACCAGCGTCACCAAGGTCGATGGCGAGAAGAGTCCCGTCGGGCGCATGGGCCAGCGGTATCTGGCCTCGGGCGTCCGGTTGTCGATGAGGCTCTGGCTCGATGAGGAGCCCGGCGAGAAGGAGCCGGTGCGGCGGGAGTACGAGACGGTCGGCTACGTGCTGAAGGGGCGCGCCGAGCTCACCCTCGAGGGACAGACGGTGCGGCTCGAGCCCGGCGACAGCTGGGTCGTGCCGAACGGGGCCGAGCACAGCTACAAGATCCTCGAGACGTTCTCCGCGGTGGAGGCGACGAGCCCGCCGGCGGAGGTGCACGGAAGGGACGAGGAGGGCATCCACTAGGCGCTGAGCCGCGACCGAGCGGGCGGCGCGCGTCGCGTGCAGGGAGGGACGCGGAGGACATCTGTCGTCTCGGTGCTCCGAAGGTTCTGGCCTCGAGCTTCGGGCCGCGGCAGGTCGCCGCGGGCACGACCCAGGTGCACGGGCGACTGGGCGAGCGCCCCATCCTGTTCCGCAAGTGCAACGAGGGGATCCGGATGGGACGGTCGGGCGGGACCGCGCCGTGCTCGGTCTCCGGAGACCGTCCCCAAAAGAACCTCAAATGCGATATAGGGATCAGCTCGGCTCGCGGCGGAGTCCGGCTCGTGAGATCGGCGCATCGTGAGCGCGCCGGCTCGGGGTTTCGATCCGGGACAGCGAGCCCCCGTCGGCAGGCTCGATCCCAGGTCCCGGCGCGGACCTCAGCGCGCCAGGATCGTCTCCCGCCCTTCCTGCCCGATCACCTTGAAACCCGCCGCCTGCAGCTCCGCCAGCGCGCGACCCTCGAAGGTCACGACGCGGTTGAAGCGCGCATCGCGCATCGCCACCTGGAAGGCCGGATCGTGCGGCCAGTCGCAGGTGAGCCACGGGATGTGCTTCCCCACGTAGAAGAAGCCTCCCGCGCCCCAGAGACCCTCGTTCACGATGAGCAGTCCGGTCACCTCGCGCGGCCGCGTCGCCTTCACGATGGCCCGGAACTGATCGCCCCGGAGATCCGTCGACGGCCCCGCCGCGAGCACCGTCATTCCGGCTGCGACGGCCAGGACGCCGGCGCGCTGCCACGTCGCGCGCAGTCGCTCCACCAGCGCCGCCAGCCCCGGCGCCGCCTCGGCAACCAGGAGCACCACCACGGGGTACAAGAAGCGCTCCTCCTTGTGCGCCGTCGACAGCAGCGCGGCGAACATCAGCGCCGCCATCGCCCCGGCGACTCCCACCCGCGGGCGGAGCCACGCCACCCCGAGCGGGAGCGCCGGCCACACCCAGAGCGGCACCTGCTTCCACAGGAAGGGCCAGTAGTAGCCCGGCGGCTCCGCCCCGAACGTCCGCGCGGCCCCCGCGCTCCCCACATTGAAGCGGAACCACGCCCCCACCGAGTGCCAGGGCGTCCCCCAGCTCGCCCAGTCGAGCGCCCCGAGCGCCAGCAGCACCGCCCCCAGGCCCACCAGCGCCCATCCCAGCAGCGCCCAGCGCCTCCGCGCCGCCACCCAGGCGAGCCCCGCTGCGACCGCGGGCAGCGAGCCGTAGCGCACCACGAAGGCCAGCCCGAGCCCCGCTCCCCCGAGCAGCCCCGCCGCCTGTGGCCGCTCCTCCCGCGAGAGCGCCTCCGCCGCCACCAGCAGCAGCGCGGCCGAGAGCGCCTCGCCCAGCGTCCGCCCCGCCACCACGACGAAGAGCGGCAGGCACCCCAGGGCGAACACCGTCACCCACCCGCCGAGCGCCCCGGCCCGGCGTCGCCCGAGCCGCGCCGCCGCGACCAGCCCCCACGCCTGGAGG
>DASXGF010000651.1:0-1689 GCA_036489275.1 Myxococcaceae bacterium
GCTGGTCCTGTCGAACCTCGGCTTCGTCTACGGCCTGCACGTCACCCAGCCCGGAGCGCTGTGAGCCGCGAGGTCCGGGTGGTGGCGGCGCTCATCGAGACCGCCCCCGGCCGGTACCTGGTGCAGCAGCGGCTGCCCGGAAAGAGCCGGGCGTTGCTCTGGGAGTTTCCCGGCGGGAAGGTGGAGCAGGGCGAGACCGACGCGGAGGCCCTCCTCCGCGAGGCCCGCGAGGAGCTCGGCGTCCGCCTCGAGGTCGGCCGGGAGCGTTTCGCCGTCCGCCACGCCTACGCGGACCTGAGCGTGGACCTCCACCTCTACGACGCCCGCATCGTCGAAGGCACGCCGGCGCCGCTCGGAGCCCACGCGCTGCGCGGGGTCACGGCGGAGGAGATGCTTGCCATGCCATTCTGCGAGGCAGATCTGCCATTGCTCCGGCAGCTCGCGTCGGAGGGGCAGGGCAGGCTGGGCGGGTGATTCGCCGGACGTTCCAGCTGGTGCCCGGCATCGGGCCCTGGCGGGAGAAGGACCTCTGGGCCCGCGGGCTCGAGGACTGGGACGCGGTCCGCGCCGGAGGAGCCGCGGTGCTCGGCGGGAAGCTCCACGACGGGCTGTGCGCGGCGATCGACCGGGCGGAGGCGGCGCTCGATGGCGGCGAGCTCGCGGCGCTGGTGCGGATGGTGCCTGCGCGCGAGCACTGGCGCCTCTGGCCGCTGGTGGCCGACGAGGCGCTGTGCCTCGACATCGAGGCCGACGGGGTGGGGGAGCGGCATCGCCCGACGGTGGCCGGCTGTCTGGACGGAGACTCGCTGGCGAGCTTCGTGGACGGAAGGAACCTCGAGGCGCTGCCTGCGCGGCTCGCCGGCCGGCGCGTCTGGGTGAGCTTCAACGGCGCGTGCTTCGACCTGCCGGTGCTCCGGCACGCCTTCCCCGGGCTGCCCGAGCCCGTGCTCCATCTCGACCTCAAGCCGCTGTGCCGGCGCGTCGGGCTGGGAGGCGGGCTCAAGTCGGCCGAGGACCGGCTGGGGATCGCCCGCCCGCCGCACTTGCGCGGGCGGAGCGGGATGGACGCCGTGGTGCTCTGGCGCGCGTACCACGCCAGCGGCGACGTGGAGGCCCTCCGCTTCCTCGTCGAGTACAACCTTTACGACGCGTTCCAGCTCCGGGGAATCGCGGACCGCGCCTTCAACCGCGCCGCCGAGGGGCTCCACTGGCCGGACCGGGTCGAGCCGTGGGACCGCGGCGTGGTGCTCTACGACCTGAGCCGGCTGCTCCTCGCGCTGGAGCCGACCCGCGCCGACCGCGCGCGCGCCGAGGCACTCCAGGCGATGGAGCCGTAGCCGGGGCCGCATTCCGGTCCATACTGCCGGCCCATGTCCTCGACCCTGCGGGCCTCCGCGGCGCTGCTGCTCCTCTCCGCCTGCGCCACCCCCGGCACGCCTGCCGCCGGCACGGCGCCGAAGGTGGAGACGGTGGCCGCTCGCCCCGAGGACGTGGGCTCGGTCGAGGGTGTCCTCCGGGCGTTCTACGAGGTGACCAACATCGCGCCGGGCGCGCCGCGGCAGTGGGCGCGCGACCGCACGCTCTACGTCCCGTGGATCCGCTTCGTCGCGCTCGGTCCAGGGGCGACCGGCAGGCCACACGTCACCGTGTGGACCCACGAGCAGTTCGTCGCGGCCTCCGACCCCCTGT
>DASXGF010000675.1:0-2290 GCA_036489275.1 Myxococcaceae bacterium
CCGAACTTCTTCTTCCACGTCACGACGGCCTACGTGCTGCTCCGCCACAACGGTGTCGATCTCGGGAAGCGCGACTTCATCGGCAAGCTCAGCTTCCGCCGCAGCTAGACGAGGCTGTCCGTGATGCGGACGTGCGCATCCGTGACGTGAAAGCCGTGCCGCTCGATGTCGTCGAGGCACTCGGTGGTGTTCAGACCGGGCGTGGGATTGCCGTCCCTGTTCAGGTCCAGCGACTTAAACGGAGTCCAGGGAGCGAACTTCGTCGGAAGGTTGGCACCTGTCGCATCACAGGTGCAGGCAAAGACACGACCGGGGCCCCGGAACACGTGGACGAGCATGTCGCGCAGATTGGCACTAGAGCGGCATCTCCAGCCACACCCGGTCCCGCACCGGGACGCCGCGGACCGAGAGCCCCTCTGGGTAGCCGTGCTCGGGCGTGAAGGCGTCGCGCTCGATCCGGAGCATCCGGAAGCCGAGCCGCTGGTAGAAGCCGAGGTTGTCCAGGTCGGCGCTGGCGGTGGCGACGAGGAGCCGCTCCGCGCCGTGCTCGCGGACCCAGGCGATGGAGCGGCGCACGAGCCTGCTGCCGACTCCGCTCTCGCGGTACGGCGCGAGGACCGCCAGGCTCTTCAGCTCCCAGAGCCGCACCTCGTGCGGGACGATCTGCGCGTGCCCGATGGTGATGCCGCCGAGCAGCGCCACGTGCACCAGGCCCAGGTCGAGGTAGTGACGGATGGCGAGCGCCGAGTCGTCGGCGAGCTCGAACAGCGGCCACAGCTCCTGGCGGGCGCCGGTGTGCAGCGCGGTCCGGACGGCGTGCGCGTCGGGTGGTGTGGGTGAGAGGAGCATCTCGGGAAACCGCACTCCTTGGACGTACGGGCCTTCCCGTTTGTTCCCGACCCGCTGGCGCGTCCGTCATCCGAGCCGGCGCAGCACGGCGAACCGGGTCGTGTTCTCCGGGTCGTCCTCGACGCCCGCGCGGAGCACCGAGAGCCCGTGGATCCGCGCCGCCGCCTCGCTGGCGATGACTGCGCACGAGGTGTCCCGCTCCTCGGCCAGCTGCCGCGCCGCGCCCGACGTCGTCCCGCGGGCGACGAGCTCCCAGCCGTGCTTCTGGAGCAGCGTGCTGCACTGGGCGAGCGCCTGCGGATGGGACGCCACCCGCCGGATGTCCCCGAGTCGCACCCCGGGAAGCGCGAGCAGCGCCTGGCGGACGCGCAGCGCGACCCGGTCCTCGACCTGGAGGTTGGACTTCGCGAGGAGCCGCACCACCTCCTCGACCATTCCCGCGCGCGAGTTGTGCAGCGGCACGACGCCGCGATCGGCGCGTCCGCTCGTCACCGCCTCGAACACCGCGGCGAAGGAGGGGCAGGGGAGGGGCTCGGCGGCGGGGAGAAGTCGCGCCGCCTCCTCGCCGAACGCCCCGGGCTCGCCCGCGTAGGCGACCTTCACCGGGACTCCTGTTGTGCCGGATACGAGCCGACGACCCGGACCTCGGCGTGGGCGCGGGCCTCGTCCAGCGCACGCGACACCCGGGCGCCCGCGGCGTGCCCCTCCATGTCGATGAAGAAGCGGAACCGCGGCGGGCTCCCCGGCACCGGACGCGACTCGATGCGGGTCAGGTTGACGCCGTGGCGGGAGAAGGCCTGCAGCACCTCGTCGAGCGCCCCGGCCCGGTCCGCCAGGGTGACGATGACCGAGGTCTTGCACAGCACGTCCTCCGGGACGGCCGGAGCCTCGCGGGCGAGCTCGACGTACCGGACAAAGTGCTCGCCGTCGCGCTGGATGTGCTCGCCACTGATGACCAGCCCCGCATCGGCGAGGAGGTCCATCGTCCGCGTCGAACCCTCGAGCGTCCCCTCGAGCGGGAGCAGCGCCACGTCGGCCTGTCCCGAGCGCACCGCCTCCACTGCACTGGCCAGCGTGCCGTGGCCCTCGAGCAACGCCCCGCCCCGCCGGACGCCGTAGTGCGCCTGTGCCGCGAGCTGCCCCGGGCTTCCCTCCACGCCGAGGAAGGCGACGCGGAGCGGCACCGTGTCCAGCTCGAGGAGGTGGCTCTGCTGCTGCGACACGGACATCTCGATGATCAGCCGGTAGAGGCGCTCCGACTGGTGGGTGTCGAGCCCGAGCTCGGCCGCGGTCTCGCGCGCTCGCCGGAGCACCACCGCTTCCCGGCCCGGGTCGCGCAGCGGAACGGCGGCGGCGATCTTCGCCCGGGCGGCCTGCTGGCCCAGCTGCTGCCGCTCCCGGAGCAGCGCCAGGAGCGAGCGGTCCAGCGCCTCGATGGCCT
>DASXGF010000752.1:0-5735 GCA_036489275.1 Myxococcaceae bacterium
GTACTCGATGACCGAGGCGATCCGCGCCCGCACCTCGGCGAAGGTCTGCTCGGTGTCCGGATGCGGCGGCGGCTCCTTCCCGGTGGTGAACGCGGCGGCGAACTTCGCCGTGTCGCAGGCGTTCTGGAACTGCCGGACCAGCGGGAACATGTCGGGCGCCAGCCGGGCCTGCAGCAGCGTGCCGGGGTCGTAGTCCTTGCTGGCGGCGTGGGCCTCGGCCTTGTCGATCCAGCCGTTCATGTGGCCGAGGAGCTTCTTCATCTCGAGGACAAGCGGATACAGGGTCATTGAGGCCTCCCGGCCCGCATAGACGCACGAGTCGCCACGGGGTTTCTCGCTTCCCCCGCCACCGCGCTGCATCGACTCCCGGGGTGAATGGCCCGGGCCGGCCCGGCGTCGGACCGCACGCCCATGGCCGGCATGGATCCCCGCAAGCGAATGGCCCACCTCCTCCGGCGCGCCGGATTCGGTGTCGCCCCGCGGGAGCTGGATCGGCGGCTGGCGGTGGGGTTCGAGCGGACCGTCCACGAGCTCCTCGAGTTCGAGGGTGACGACGGGCTGGCCGAGGTCGACCGGCTCATCGGCGGCATCCTCGACTTCAACGCCATCGACGACGTACGGACCTGGTGGGTGTACCGGATGGTCCACACCCGGCGTCCGCTGGTGGAGAAGGTGGCCTTCTTCTGGCACGGCCACTTCGCCACCGCCGTGGGCAAGGTCGGCAACGCGCAGTGGATGGCGCAGCAGAACCAGATCTTCCGGGAGCACGGCCTCGGCCGGTTCGGAGATCTGCTGCAGCGCGTGGCCCGCGACCCGGCGATGCTCGGCTACCTCGACGGGTCGTCGAACCGGAAGGCCCATCCGAACGAGAACTTCGCTCGCGAGGTGATGGAGCTCTTCACCACCGGGCTCGGCCCCTACGCCGAGAAGGACGTCCAGGAGGCGGCCCGCGCGTTCACCGGATGGCAGGTCAAGGACGGCGCGTTCGCCTTCAACCCCGCCGAGCACGACGACGGCAGCAAGGCCGTCCTCGGACGGACGGGACGCTTCGACGGGTCGGACGTCCTCCGCATCCTCTCCGAGCACCCCGCGACCGGGCAGCGGATCTGCCGAAAGCTCTTCTCCTTCTTCGCTCACGACGACCCGCCGGCGAAGGCACTGCAGCCGCTGGTGCAGGCCTGGAACGACAGCGGCGGGAGCATCCGCGAGGTGCTCCGCACGCTCTTCCTCTCCGCAGAGTTCTCCTCACCCCGCGCCTGGAGAGCGAAGATCAAGAGCCCTGCCGAGTACGTCATCGGCACCATCCGCGCCCTCGGGGGCACCGTGACGCCGCGGGCGATGGCCCCGCTGATGGCGCGAATGGGCCAGGACCTCTTCAACCCGCCCTCGGTGAAGGGCTGGGATGGAGGCCGGGCGTGGATCTCGACCTCCAGCCTCTTCGAGCGCTTCAACTTCGCGGCGGCCGTGACCGGCCAGCGCGGACCCGAGGGCACGAGCCACGTCGATCCGGAGTCGATCTTCGAGGGGGTGCTGCCCACCAGCCTCGACGACGTTCTGGAGCGCACGGTGGCGCACCTGCTCGACGGCGAGCTCCCGGCGGACGCGCGGGCGGCGCTTCGCGGATACCTGGAGGTGCCCGACGACCCGAAGGCAAAGGCGGTCCCCTTCGCGTTCGACCACCGGTTCGCGGACGGGAAGCTCCGCGGCCTGCTCCACCTGGTGCTCTCGTCACCGGAGTACCAGCTCAGCTGACCATGGGCCTGACGCGACGCGACCTCTTGAAGTCGGGCGCCGCCGGGATCGCCGCGCTCTCGCTCCCGCTCCCCGCGCTCGCGGCCGATGCCCGCCGGATCCTGGTGGTGGTCCAGCTCGCCGGAGGGAACGACGGGCTGAACACGCTCGCGCCGATCTCCGACCCGGCCTACCGGAAGCTCCGGCCGTCGGTGGCCCTGGCGGCGAACGAGGCGCTCCCGATGCGCGACACACCGCTCGTGCTCAACTCGGTGATGGGGAAGCTGCACGCGCTGTTCGAGCGCGGACAGGTGGCCATCGTCCAGGGAGTCGGGACGCCGTCGGTGAACCGGTCCCACTTCGAGTCGACGGCCATCTGGCAGACGGCCCGGCTCGATCCGCACCGCGAGCCGGCCGGGTGGCTGGGCCGCGCCCTCGAGCAGCGGGCCGACGCGATCGGGCAGCCGCTCACCGCGCTCGGCATCGGCGGCGCCGGCACGAGCCCGGTGCTGGTCGGAGCGCGCGCGCCCTACCCCTCGCTCGCCTCGCTGGAGGCGTTCGCCGTCCAGCCGGACCGGCGTTTCCCGCAGGACGCCCCGGCCCTCAACCGCGCGCTCGCCGCGGTGCACGCCGACCCGAAGGACGACGGGTCGCCGGCGGCCTACATCCGCCGTGTGGCCCGGACCGCGCTCGGCGCGTCGGCCAGCCTGGCCTCGGCGACCCAGGGCTACCGCTCGATGATCGAATACCCGAGGGGCCCGTTCGGAGATCAGCTCCGGCTCGTGGCGCAGCTCTGCGCCTCGCCGCTCGGGACGACCGCCTTTCACCTCACGCTGGGCGGCTTCGACACCCACGCTAACCAGAAGGGGCAGCAGGCCAACCTCCTGCGGCAGCTCTCGGACGGCGTCGCTGCGCTGCTGGAGGACGCCGAGGCCCACGGCTTCGTCGAGCGGCTGGCCGTGCTCACCTACTCCGAGTTCGGCCGGCGAGCGCAGGAGAACGCGAGCGGCGGGACCGACCACGGCGCGGGCAGCGTCGCGTTCCTGGCCGGACCCGGGGTGCAGGGCGGGCTGTACGGGAAGACGGTGGACTTGGGTGCGCTGGCCGACGGCGACGTTCCCTCCAGCCTCGACTTCCGGGCGCTCTACGCCTCGGTGTTGCAGAGCTGGCTCGGCCTCAAGCCCGCGCCGGTCGTCGGCCCGACACCCACGCTCCGGTTGTTCCGGACCGCCTGAGTCGGAGTGCCGCTTCCCTGGTAGAAGCTCGGCGGACCTCGCGGAGGCCCAGGACCGATGCCGACGCAGGCGCACGCCCGTTCCTCCAGACCGCGGACCTCCCCACCGTCGCGGCTCCGGCTCGCGATCCGGCCGGTCACTCCCGAGCTCTGGCCGGCGCTGGAGGACCTCTTCGGCAAGTCGGGAGCGTCCAATGGCTGCTGGTGCATGTACTGGCGGATCGGCGGCGGCTACCGGGAACACAAGGAAGAGAACCGGGACGCGCTCCGGTCCGTGGTCCGGCAGGGGCCACCGCCCGGTCTTCTGGCCTTCGACGGAGACGTGGCGGTGGGCTGGTGCCAGGTGACTCCGCGCCGCGCGCTCCCCTACCTCGACGGGTTCACCCGGTTCGGACCGCTCGATGCCCGGCCGGTCTGGTCGGTGTCCTGCTTCTTCGTCCGGCGCAGCCACCGGAGGCGCGGCGTCTGCACGGCGCTGCTGGCCGCGGCGGTCCGCCTGGCGCGCGAAGCCGGCGCACCCGCGGTCGAGGCGTACCCGTCGACGAAGGACCCGGGCTGGTACACCGGTTTCGCGGCGGCCTTCGAGAAGGCGGGCTTTCGGAAGGTCGGCGGCCGGCCTCCGGATCGTCCGGTCATGCGACGGGAGTTCCGCGCAGCGAGGCGCGCGTGAGTGAGGGGACGTCCCGCAGGGTTACTTGTTGTACCGCTTCAGAAGCAGCACCGCGTTCGTCCCACCGAACCCGAAGCTGTTGCTCATGACCGCGTCCACGCGGACCTCGCGCGGGGAGTTCGGCACGTAGTCCAGGTCGCAGTCCGGATCGGGCGTGGTGTAGTTGATGGTCGGTGGAATCACTCCGCGGGTCAGCGCCAGCACCGCCACCACCGCCTCGGCGCCACCGGCCGCGCCGAGCATGTGCCCGGTCATCGACTTGGTCGAGCTGATCATCAACTTCTTCGCGTGAGGCCCGAAGACGGTCTTGATCGCCTTGGTCTCGTTCGCGTCGTTGAACGGCGTCGAGGTTCCGTGCGCGTTCAGGTAGCCCACGTCCTCGGGACGCATCCCCGCGTCCTTCAGCGCCAGGCGCATGCACCGCGCCGCGCCCTCGCCCTCGGGAGCCGGCGCCGTCACGTGGTGCGCGTCGGAGTTCGCGCCGTAGCCGACGATCTCCGCGAGGATGTTCGCCCCGCGACGACGGGCGTGCTCCATCTCCTCGAGCACCACGATGCCCGCGCCCTCGCCCTCGACGAAGCCGTCGCGCTCCTTGTCGAACGGGCGGCTGGCGTGCGCCGGATCGTCGTTGCGGGTGGACAGCGCCTTCATCGCGGCGAAGCCGCCGATCCCCAGCGGAGTGATGGCCGCCTCGGACCCACCGGCGATCATCGCGTCGGTCTCGCCCATGCGGATCGACTTCACCGCCTCGCCGATGGCGTGCGCCGACGTCGAGCAGGCCGACACCGGCGACCAGTTCGGGCCCTTGCACCCGTACTTGATGGTCACCAGACCGGGGGCCATGTTGATGATCATCTGGAGGATGAAGAACGGGCTCAGTCGATCGAACCCCTTCTCCAGCGCCTTCTTGTGCTGCTCCTCCAGCGAGCCCAGGCCGCCGATGCCCGAGCCGATGATCACGCCCACCTTCTCCGGCACGTAGCCGTTCGGCTTGTCGGAGCCGACCGGGAGGCCGCTCTCCTTCATCGCCATCTCGGTCGCCGCCAGAGCGTACTGGGCATAGAGGTCCATCCGCCGGACCTCGCGCCTGTCGATCCACTCCTCGGGGAGGAAGTCCTTCACTTCGGCCGCGATGCGCGCGTCGATGCCGCTCGCATCGAACCGGGTGATGGCGCCCACGCCGGAGGTGCCGGCGAGCATCGCCTTCCAGTTCTTCTCCACGCCGGTTCCCAGCGCGGTGATGAGCCCTGTTCCCGTGATGACGACGCGGCGGTTCGACATGGCCAACAGACCTAGCTCCGGCCCCGGGTGAGCGCTACTTCTTGTGGGTGTTGATGTAGTTGATGGCGTCACCCACGGTCTTGATGTTCTCCGCTTCCTCGTCGGGGATCTCGACCTCGAACTCCTCCTCCATCGCCATCACCAGCTCGACGATGTCCAGGCTGTCCGCGCCGAGATCCTCGATGAATGAGGACTCGGGCTTGATCTCGTCCTCACCGACGCCCAGCTGGTCGGCGATGATCGACTTGACCTTGGCCTCGATTGCACTCGTCGCCATCTGATTCCTCCGGTTCCTCTTTCTCGAAGTGCTGCCGAATTCTCACTGTCGGGGGTTCGTGCCCGGGGACCTCCGAAACGTCCGGAAGAGGTCCCGCGGGACCCCCGGGGCGCGCGCGGTATAGCCCACGCCCCTTTACATGTACATGCCGCCGTTCACCTTCAGCACTTCACCCGTCACGTAGGACGCCGCGTCACTGGCGAGGAACAGCACCGCCTTTGCAACCTCGTCGGCCGTCCCGAGTCGCGCCAGCGGGATGGCCTCGGTCATCTTCGCCTTGAGCTCCGCGTGGAGGCCAGAGGTCATGTCGGTGTCGATGAACCCCGGCGAGACCGCATTCACCCGGATGTTGCGGCTCGCCAGCTCACGGGCCAGCGACTTGGTGAGCCCGATGAGACCGGCCTTGCTCGCCGCGTAAGCAGCCTGGCCCACGTTCCCCATCTCGCCGACGACGGAGGTGAGGTTCACGATCGCCCCGGACCGCTGCTTCATCATCGGCCGCGCCGCAGCGCGACACAGGGCGAACGCGCCCTTGAGGTTGG
>DASXGF010000677.1:0-2206 GCA_036489275.1 Myxococcaceae bacterium
AGCTCGCTCGGAACTGCGCGCGGACGCTTGTCACATCGCGCGTGCGGTCTCAACGAGAGACATCCGGCCCCGTCGGATGGCGGCCAGGAGGGTCGGCTCACTGCCCTGACACGTCGTCGTCGCCGCTGCCCCCGGTCCCCGCGCTGTCGCGGCCGGCGCTTCCCTCGGCTGCGGCAGCCGCCTGTCCCGTGGGTGGCAGCTTTCCGTGCGGCGACTTCGCGAGGACCGTTGGCGCGGAGATCGGGGTGACCGCGAGCAGGAGCGGATGTCCCGCGCGGGCGACGCGGACGCGGAGCAGGCCCCCCGGCCCGGTCTGCGCCACCTTCCAGCGGAGCGCCTGGGCCCGCTGCACTGGCGTGCGGTCCACTTCGAGGATGATGTCTCCCGTCCGGAGCCCCGCCCGCTGCGCCGGGCTCCCGGCCACCACGTCCGAGACCATCACCCCGCTGTAGCTCGGACGCCCGAAGCTCCGGGCCACGTCCGGCGTGAGGTCGACCACCGACAGCCCGAGCCAGCCCCGGCGCACCTGTCCGTGCAGTCGGAGGTCGTCCACCACGGCGCGTGCGACGTCGATCGGGATGGCGAAGCCGATGCCCTGGCCCGTCGTGTTCACCGCGTTCGCGATGCCGATGACCCGTCCGTCCAGGCCGAGGACCGGCCCCCCCGAGTTGCCAGGGTTGATGGCGGCGTCGGTCTGGATGAAGTCGACGAAGCTGGTGCGTGAGCCGGGGATGATGTCGGTGCGGCCCTTGGCGCTCACCACGCCGACCGAGACCGAGCGCTCCAGGCCGTAGGGGCTGCCGATGACCACCACCCAGTCGGCGACGTCGACGTCCTCTGCGCTCCCCAGGGTCAGGCTCGGGAGCCTCCGACTCGTCTCGAGCTTCAGCAACGCACAGTCGGTCTGCGGGTCGGAACCCACCAGCGTGGCGGGAACCTCCTCGGGCCAGCCTCGCGAGTCGAGGAGCGTGACGGTGAAGCTCTCGGCGTCGTCGACCACGTGGGCCGCGGTGAGGACGTAGCCGTCGGACGAGATGATGAAGCCGGAGCCGATGCCCTTCTGCGGCTCGCCGGCGGCGTCGGGATGCTCCTGGGTGGTGATGGAGACGACGGCGGGGATGGCCGCCCGGGCGACCTGAGCCAGTGCGGAGCGCTCTGCCGAGACGCGCCGCTGCCTCGCTTCAGTTCCTGGCCGCGCGAGTACCGGTGCCGCCACCAGCACGCCCGCGGCCACCGACACCACCCACGCCCGAACCATCGCCTGCCCCCGACCGCCAACCCCTGGTCGAACCTAGGGTTGGGAGGCGCCCGGCGGTAGCCCTCGTGTTCAGTGGCTACTGCGCTTGGCGATGATCCGGTCGAGGGCGGCGCGGTCCTCGTCGCTGTGGCGCTCGCGGGGCTTCTGCGGCTGCCCGAGCGCGCCCCGGGCGCGGTCGACGGCGTCGTCGGCGTGGTCCCGCAGCCAGTCGCCCGCCTCGCTGTTCCGCCAGGCGGCGCGTCCATGCTGGTACGACGTCTTGCCGCCCACCTCCACCGTGGCCAGCACGATCCCCAGGCCCACCGCCATCACCGTCCAGATGCAGGTCCGAACGAAGCCCATGCTCCCTCCTGACCTCTGTCATACATCGGCATACTTACCCCCACAAAGATCCGGCCGCCGTCGGAGCCCATTGAAGGTGTCTGGCACCTTCGATCGCTCGCGAGGGGTCTGACACCGAGATTCCTTCGGGAATCCAGTAGGTTGGTTGGGGATTCGGAGCCCGCCCCGAAATCCCGGCTTTCGCGCGGGCGACGGATCGGGCACTGACAGGAGTCGCGTGACCCCCGACCAGGCCTTCGCTGCAGCGCTGGAACGGGCCCGGACGCTGGGCCCGCCGCCGCCCGGTCCCGGGCCGCTCGACGCCTTTCGCAGCGAGAGCACCGAGTGGCTCGCTCGCATCCCGGAGCCCCCGCTCTATCCCCGCGCCGACGACCCGGCCCGCTCGCGTGCCGCCGAGCTCCTGGACGAGGGCATCGGGCTGCTCGGCAGGGGCTGGGCGCTGCAGCAGTCCGCGCGCCTCGACGACGCCGACGTCCCTCTCATCCGGGCGGTCCAGGCCCACGCCGAGGCGCTGGCCGCCACCACCGAGGGCCGCATCTCCCAGGCGGAGGAGGCCTGGGCCCGCGCCAGCCTGCTCGAGCGCGACAGCCGCACCCGCCGCCGCGC
>DASXGF010000010.1:0-5315 GCA_036489275.1 Myxococcaceae bacterium
GGAAGGGCTGGACGCGCGGCCGCGGACGGCGAGCGCCACCGTCGCCACCAGGGCGACCGCGCCGAGCGCCGCGAGGGCCTGGCGCGTCCGCCTGCTCGAACGCCGCCGCCGGATGCTCGGGGGCAGCTCGTGGCCGGCGAGCACCGCGTCGAGCGCGGCCTCGACGTCGGCCATCGTCGCCGGCCGCTCGGCGGCGTTCTTGGCCATCATCTGCGCCACGAGGTCGGCGAGCGCCGGCGGAATGGGGCCGTGCTGCCCCTGCGCCGGGAGCCGGGGCACCGGCGACAGCAGGTGCGCGGCGAGGACGTGCGTGGCGCTCGCCCCGAGGTAGGGCGGCGCGCCGCTCAGCAGCTCGAAGAGCAGCACCCCGAGCCCGTACACGTCGCTCCGCCCGTCCTGCCGCTGGCCGGCGGCCTGCTCGGGCGACATGTAGTGGGGCGTGCCGAAGATGAGCCCGGCGGCGGTCTCGCGGGGATCGCGCGGGCCCTCGGTGAGGCGGGCGATGCCGAAGTCGGCGAGCTTTGCGCTGCCGTCACGGGTGAGGATCACGTTCTCCGGCTTGATGTCGCGGTGGTAGATGCCGCGGGCGTGCGCCGCTCCGAGCGCCTGGGCGAGCTCGCGCACCAGCGCCAGCGCCTCGGGGACGGGCAGCGGTCCGAGCCGGGCCAGCCGGCGGGCGAGGGTCTCACCGTCGACGAGCTCCATCGCCAGATAGAAGCGCCCGTCGGGCGTGCGGCCGAAGTCGGTGACCTCGACGATGCCGGGGTGACGGATCTGGCTCGCGGCGACTGCCTCGCGCTGGAAGCGCCGGACGAGATCGGCCTGCGCGCCGTGCGAGGCACGCAGCACCTTCACCGCCATGGTGTTTCCGAGGGCGAGGTGCTCGGCGCGATACACGGCGCCCATCCCGCCCCGGCCCAGCAGCTCGTGGACGCGGTAACGCTCGGCGAGCACCGTGCCCGGGGCGAGCGGTGGTTCCTCGTCCTCGGTCGCCGGGCCACCGGGAGGCGCGGTCATCGAGCGGCGGGCCACCGAGAGGAGCACCGCACCGACCTGGAGCTGGCTGCCCTCGTGGAGCGCGCCGCCCGATCGAGGCTCACCGTCGAGCAGCGTGGGCCAGCGGCCACCGAGGTGCACGAACTCCAGGCGGCCCTGTGCCTCGCTGAACCTCAGATGTCGGGGGGCCACGCCATCGTCGGACAGCACCAGCTCGCAATCGCGCGAGCTGCCCAGCACCGCGCCCTCCCGCGGCACCACCAGCACCGTGCCCGCGGCGCGACCGGTGTGCAGACGCAGCTCCCAGCCCTCGCCCAGAAAGGGCGTTGGAGCAGCTCCCACCCTGGCGGTGTCCAGGTCCAGGTCCACGACTTCCCCGGAGCATAGGCCATCGGACGCTCCAAGCATGCTCGGCGACGTCCCGGGCTTGCATGCGAGCAGGCACGTCCCCAGCTTGGCGCGCCGTGTCCATGGGTGAGGGAAGGGGGGGGAGATGGGTCCTGTCGACCCTGGCCTGCGCGGCGCTGGCGGCCTGCGGCGTGGGGACCGGGCCCCCGACGATCGTCCCCGATGGCGGAGCTGCGCTCGATGGGGGCGACGCCGGGACCGACGCCGGGACCGACGCGGGTGTCGATGCTGGAGGCCCGGCGTTCTGGCTCCAGCGTGACGCGGGCGTGAAGATCATGCCCCTCGGCGACTCGATCACCGAGGGCGCGCAGGCAGAGCTCGGTGGATACCGCTGGCCGCTGGAGAATCTCCTGCTCGATGCCGGGTACGCCTTCGACTACGTGGGGAGCGTGCGGGTGGGCTCGCCGGCTGCCATGCCGCGGCCGTGGCACGAGGGTCACGGCGGCTACCAGATCGAGTCGGCGGACGGCGGGAACCAGCTCGAGGGGCCAGTGGTGGACTCCGCGATGCGCACCTACCAGCCGGACGTGATCCTCCTCCTCGCGGGAACCAACAACCTCAACTTCCCCGACACGCTGTACCCGGACCGGACCTCGGCGATGTACGACCGGATGCTGGCCCAGATCTTCGGCCTCTCCCCCGGCGTGGTCGTCGTGGCTTCGCCGGTCCCGTGGAAGACGTCGGTGCCCTCGGACCAGGTGGCCGCGTTCAACGAGTACGTCCAGGCGGTCGTCGAGAAGTACGCGGACGCGGGCTACCGCATCACCTGGGTGCCGGGAATGACCGACGCGATCGACGGAGGCGTGGAGAACCTTCCCGACGGGCTGCATCCGACGCAGCCGGCCTACGGGCGCATGGCCGACCAGTGGTTCCAGGCGCTGGAATCGATCAGCGGGCCCTGAGTGTGAGGGTGAGGGCGTCGAGGGCCGAGAGCACCTGCTCCGCGGTCGTATCCTTCATGCAGCGGTGGTGACCCTCGGGGCACCGCTCCTTGCCGGCGCGATTGCAGGGGCGGCAGGGCAAGGGCTGGGTGACGAGTCGCGCATGCGCGACCGGCTCGACCGAGGCAGGGTCGTTCGGCCCGAAGAGCAGGACGGTGGGGACGCCGAGGGCCACGCCGGCGTGCGAGAGCCCGGAGTCGAGCCCCACCGCCGCGCCGGCGAGCGCGAGCTCTCCGAGCGTGTCTGCCACGCTCACCCCGGTGCGGTCGAGGATCGCTCCTGGCGGGGCGCCGGCGGCGATCTCCTCTGCCCGCGCTCGGTCCGCGGCGCCACCGACGAGCAGGATCTGCGCGCCGCGCGAGGCGAGGACGGAGACCAGCGCCCGCGCATGCGGCACCGGCCAGCGCTTGGTGGGCCAGCCACCCCCCACGTGGAGGGCGATCAGCGGGCGTCCGGTCTCCCGGCCCGCGGTGGCGAGGCGACGGACGGCGGCGTCACGCGCGGGGCCCTCGACCGACAGGCGGGCCGGAGCTCCGGTCGAAAGCCCGAGCACGGCGGCGAGCCGCTCGAAGCGGCGGGAGAACACCACCTCGAAGGGGCGGACCGGCGCGGCGTGGGTGAGGAGGAGCCGCTCTGGCCCACCGCCGAAGCCCACCCGGTCGCGGGCGCCGGAGCGGAGCAGCAGCCAGGCCGCGCGCGCCGAGCGGACGGGAGTGACTGCGACGTCGAACGGCTCGGGTCCGAGCGCCCCGAGCGAGGCGGCCACCGAGGCGCGGGCGGACATCGGCCCGGTGGAGCGCACGGTGTCCACGGCCGGGGCGTGGCGGAGCACGTCCGCGCCCTGGTCGTGGCTGAGCGCGACCAGCTCGGCGCGCGGGAATCCAGCGCGGAGGTCGGCGAGGAGGGGCAGGGCGAAGACGACGTCGCCGATGCCGCCCTTCAGGAAGACCAGCACCCGGCTCGGCGGCTGATCCACGGTGCCTGGCCTCATGTGTTCCGCACTCTGCCCGATTCCGGCTCGCTCCGGCCCCCACGCCTGCTCTAGCGTCGCCCGCCCCATGCGCTCCCTGCTCCTGGTCGTGCTGATCTCATCCGCGGCCGCCGCCGCGCCCGCGTCGCCGACGCCGGACGAGGCCCGTGCGTTCGTCCGGAAGGTCAACGAGGACCTCCGCGGGCTGACGGTCAAGCAGTCCACGGCGGACTGGATCAAGTCGACGTACATCACCGAGGACACCGAGCGCGCCTCCGCCTGGGCCAACGACGACCTGCTCGCCGCCACCCGCGAGGCGCTGGAGCAGGCGAAGCGGTTCGACGGGGTGACGCTCGACGCCGACTCCGCACGGATGATCCGGCTCCTGCGGGTCAACAACACCGTGCTCGCCCCGGCCAACGCCGCACACCGCGCGGAGCTCACCGAGATCCTCGCGAAGATGGAGGGCATCTACGGGGCGGGGAAGGACTGCGGACCGGACGGCAAGGGGAAATGCCGCGATCTCGAGGCGCTGGAGAAGGTGATCGACCGGAGCCGTGACCCGAAGGCCCTCCTCGACGCGTGGAAGGGGTGGCACGCGGTGGGCCGGCAGATCCGCCCCCTCTACGAGCGCTTCGTGGTTCTGGCCAACGAGGGCGCGCGGGACAACGGGTTCGCCGATCTCGGGGCGCTGTGGAAGAGCGCGTACGACATGGCGCCGGACGAGTTCGAGCGCGAGACCGAGCGCATCTGGGCGCAGGTCAAGCCGCTCTACGACGACCTCCACTGCTACGTCCGCGCCGGGCTCCAGAAGAAGTACGGCAAGACGCTGGTCCCGGACGGGAAGCCCATCCCCGCCCAGCTCCTCGGGAACATGTGGGCGCAGGAGTGGACCAACATCTATCCGCTGGTGGAGCCGTACCCCGGCGTGGCGAACCTCGACGTCACCCGCAAGCTCGAGGCGCAGAAGTGGGACGCCCGCCGGATGGTGAAGCTCGGCGAGAGCTTCTTCACCGGGCTCGGGCTGGAGCCACTGCCCGCCACGTTCTGGACGCGCTCGCAGTTCACCAAGCCGCGTGACCGGGAGGTGGTGTGTCACGCCTCGGCCTGGGACGTGACCTACTCCGGCGACCTGCGCATCAAGATGTGCATCCGGCCCGAGGAGGAGGACCTCATCACCATCCACCACGAGCTCGGCCACAACTACTACCAGCGCGCCTACCTCCCGCAGCCCTTCCTCTACATGACCGGGGCGAACGACGGCTTCCACGAGGCGGTGGGCGATGCGCTCGCGCTGTCGGTCACCCCGTCCTATCTGGTGAAGGCCGGGCTGCTCGACCGGGTTCCCCCCGAGAACGAGAAGGCGCTGATCAACGCTCAGCTGAAGAGCGCCCTGGAGAAGGTAGCGTTCCTCCCGTTCGCCAAGGACATCGACCGGTGGCGCTGGCAGGTCTTCGCCGGGAAGGTGACCCCGGCGACCTACAACGCGTCCTGGTGGGCGATGCGGGAGAAGGAGCAGGGCGTGGCCCCGCCGGTGGCCCGGACCGAGGCGGACTTCGACCCCGGGGCGAAGTACCACGTGCCGGCCAACGTCCCGTACACCCGGTACTTCCTCGCGCGGTTGCTCCAGTTCCAGTTCTACCGGGCGCTGTGCAAGGCGGCCGGGCACACGGGCCCGCTCCACGGCTGCAGCTTTGCCGGGAGCACCGAGGCTGGCCGGCGTCTCCACGCCATGCTTGCCCTCGGAGCGAGCAAGCCCTGGCCCGACGCCCTGGAGGCCCTGACCGGGGAGCGCCGGATCGACGGTGGCGCACTGCTCGAATACTTCGCTCCGCTCCAGGGCTGGCTGAAGACGCAGAACCGCGGCCGGACGTGTGGGTGGTGAGGCACCGCGTCATTCCCTTCCAGCCGTTCTTCCTGGAAAACCGCGTGGACAGTGGAGGAAGAAGCTCTTATGTTGCGCGCCGACGCTCGAGCCATGACGGCCGGGGTCGCTGGCT
>DASXGF010000022.1:0-7861 GCA_036489275.1 Myxococcaceae bacterium
CGGAAAGTCCTCGCCGGCGAGCACCTCTCCCGAGTGACGCAAGAGCACGAGGAGCCGGTCCCCGGTCCTCGCCGTGCCGCCGTCCGCGGCTCGCGCAGGGACGCCAGCGAGCCCGAGCGCCAGGGCGGTCCAGCTCACGAACGCGCATCTGCGGAGGCCGGTCACGGGGAATCAGACGGGGGCGACCTCGAACCCGAGGGCGTCGCCACAGGACATCGGTGGGAGTCCTCGACGACCCAAGCACCGGACGCATCACTTCGCAAACGATGCTCGACACGAGCGGCGATTCGCCCGCAGCCCGGGCGGGCTCTACGACGCCGGACGCACCAGGCGGCGGGTGGGCCGGCCGTCCTGCTTGGTGCGGCGGAAGTCGTCGGTCCGCGCGGGCAGCGACACGAAGTCGCACATCTCGCAGAGCCGGCTGTAGATGCGCTCGCCGATCCGCTCCACCAGGAGCTCCTCGCGATCCTCCAGCGCCTGCGCCGGCGCCTGGAAGCCGCGCGGCCCCGGGGACGGCGCCCGCTCGCGCTCGAGCGAGAAGTTCGTGGCGACGATGGTCGTGAGCCCCGAGTTGTAGCGGCGGGCGATCAGCTCGTCGAGCGTCTCCATCTCGAACGGGCTGCCGCGCCCGCGGCCCAGCTCGTCGATGGCCAGCACGTCGGCGTCCACCAGCCGGGCGATGATCTCCCCGCCGCTCTTCCCGGCGTTGAAGCCGCGCCGGATGTCCGCGAAGAGGAGTGAGATCTCCCGGTACTGCGCGGAGGCTCCACGCTCCAGGATCAGGTGCCGCAGGGTCGCCGACAACAGATGCGTCTTCCCCGAGCCCACGCGGCCGGAGATGACGAACCCGCGCGCGGTGCGGTCCTTCCGCCACTCCTGCGCCACGGAGCGGGCCACGCCCAGCCCCTGCTCCAGCGCCGCGGTCTTCTCCTGGTCGTCCCCCTTCGCGCGGAAGGTGGCGAAGCTGCTCGTTGCGTGGTGCGCGGGAATTCCCACCTGCGCGAACGTCGCCACGCGCTGGGCGAGGAGCCGGCAGACGCAGGGAGAGAGCGCCTCGTAGCTCTTCACCCCCACCTTGCGGCTGAACTCCACCTGGCGCGAGGTGTAGACGAAGCCTCGACCCGCGCAGTGCGGGCACGGCTCGCGGCAACTGCACACCCGCGCCACCGCCCGGGCGCGCCGTCCCTCTCCGTCCCCGGGCCCGGCCTGGACCTCGGCCTCGACCCGGTAGCCGTCTCCGCGGCACTCGGGACAGCTGGAGGAGGTGGCGAGGGCTTCCATGTCGTCGTGCAGCCTCAGTCGCGACGTCCCCAGATGCGTGGCGAGATGCCTTGCAGCGCTCGGGACCGAGGAATCGCGTCGTGTACCACTTGCGGCGGCTCGTTGTGAAAGGTGGACATGCGTTCCGCTCGCGCGCGATCGATCGCGAGCGGAAACGTCCGCGGCCGCGCGCTCACGCACACGTGCTCCACAGGAAGCCCACCGGTTTCAGACACCATCGTCGCGTCTCGCCGTTCCGGCGCCGAGGCTGCGCAGCCTCCAGGCCTCGATCTCCGCGTCCACTTCCGGACGGCATGCGCGGAGCGAGCGCGGCGTCGCGCCGCTGCTGCCGTTCCACCGCGCGCGCTCGGCGGCGCGCAGCAGCCCACGTGCGACCACCTCGAGCGGCACCCCCGCCTCGGACCACAGTCCAAGGAGCTCCCGGTCCAAGGCACCGAGCGCCAGCCCGCGCCCTCGCACGACGGCGAAGAGCACCTCCACCTGCTCGGCGAAGGTCGAGGTGGGCGGAAGAAGACTCATTCCCCACCTCCACCTGACCGGGCGGCCAGCCGAGGGGTGGGCCCGGTTGACCTCCCATCGCGACCTTGAGGATGATGCGGCTGCAACTCCGAAAAAATTCTCAACACGATCAATGGCTTGCCCGCTCGCCCGCAGACCAACCCTGGCGCCTGGGCACAAGGGTCCGGAGTCCACTTCGACATGCGACGCATCCTCGTCCTTCTCCTGATCCTCCCCATGTTCGCGCATGCGGCCGACACGGCCCGCGCGCCGAAGGAGCAGACCCTCGGAAAGAAGCAGGAGACGACGCTCGACACGTCCCTCGCCGGCGACATCACGCGGAAGAAGGAGGACACCGGCGGCGCCGCGCTCGAGTACGACCAGTTCCAGCTCGGCGTCGAGCGGCAGATCAACGACAAGCGCCACGCCCAGATCGATTCGCTCCAGCGGATCATCGAGCTGTCCGGCGACTCGAAGGAGACCCCGGATCTCCTCTTCCGCCTGGGCGAGCTCTACTTCGAGGAATCGCGCGACTACTTCTTCCAGGCCAACCGCAAGGACGACGATCTGATCCGTGGCCTGGCCACCAAGGACGTCGCGCTCCAGGAGAAAGCCAAGAAGGAGAAGGCGACGCTGATGGTCCAGCGCGACGCCAACGCCAAGCTGGCGGTCAACCAGTACACGCAGATCGTCCAGAAGTACCGCGACTACCCCCGCACCGACGAGGTGCTCTTCTTCCTCGCCCACAACCTGATGGACCTCAACGAGGAGAAGAAGGCCCTCATCGCCTACGGCAAGCTGGTGAAGGACTACCCGAAGTCGCGCTTCGTGCCGGACGCGTACCTGGCCTTCGGCGAGTACTACTTCAACAACAGCAAGGGCCGTCGCGACTGGCTGCTGAAGGCCCTCGAGGCCTACAAGTCCGCGGCCAACTATCCCGAGAGCGCGATCTACGGCTTCGCGCTCTACAAGCAGGGCTGGTGCCACTTCAACCTCACCGACTACGCGCGGGCGATGGACCTCTTCAAGGCCACCGTCCTCTACGGCGAGTTCACCGGGTCAGCGGCGCTGGAGAAGCAGGGCGGCGCCAAGGGCAAGAACACGCTCATCCGCGAGGCCCGCAACGACTACGTCCGGGCCTACGAGCGAGCAGGCCTGGAGCCGCAGGGAGCGAAGGAGAACTTCAGCACCGTCGCCAGCAACCCGGACGACCGCTTCGGGATGATGGAGCTGCTGGCCAGCCTCTACTACGACGCCGGCAAGGACCGGGAAGCGGCGCTGGCCTACAGCTTCCTGATCAAGGAGAAGCCCCTCATCGCCAAGACGCCGGACTGGCAGAGCCGCATCGTCGACTGCGTGCTTCGCGCCGGCGACAAGAAGCAGACCGTCGCCCAGATCCGCAAGCTGGTGAAGGTCATCGCCGACGTCGAGAAATCCGGGAACATCAAGACCGACGCGGACAAGAAGTTCATGGGCGCGGCCAAGGACCGCTCCGAGCGAACCCTCTCCAACATCGCGGTCAACTGGCACAACGAGGGCCGCAAGACTCGCGACGACGACACCTTCGAGTACGCCAACGAGGTCTATGGCGATTACCTGACGCTCTTCCCCGACAACAAGAAGTCGTACGACCTGCGCTTCTACTGGGGCGAGCTCCTCAACGACTACCTGCGCAAGTACTCCGAGGCCGAGCAGCAGTACACGGCGGTCGTCGTCCAGGACGGCAAGGCCATCGACGGCAAGCAGAAGCCGGGCAAGTGGCTGCCGAACTCCGCCTTCAACGCCGTCTACGCCGCCGACGAGGTGGTGCGCCGCGCCGAGCAGAAGGGGGAGATCAAGCCCCCGAGCGGCGCGGACCTCAAGACGGTGGTCCCGCTCGCGGCCCAGCGGAAGGTCCTGATCGACGCCTGCGAGCGCTACCTCAAGTACCTGCCCAAGGGAGAGAAGCGGGTCGAGGTCGCCTACAAGGCCGCGAAGCTCTACTACGATCACCACCGCTACGACGAGGCGGTGTTCCGCTTCAGCGAGATCGCGCTCACCGCGCCGGACCACAAGTTCGACAACGGGGACCGGGCCGGAGAGATCGCCGCCAACCTCGTCCTCGACTCGTACAACGCGCTGGGCGACTACAAGAAGGTGAACGAGTGGGCGCGGCGCTTCTACGCCAACGACAAGCTTGCCACCGGCAAGTTCAAGGACGACCTGGCCAAGGTCATCGAGCAGTCGAGCTTCAAGCTGGTCAGCCAGCTGGAGGAGAAGAAGGAGTACGCCGCCGCGGCCCAGGCCTACCTGGACTTCGTGAAGGACTTCCCGAAGACCCAGATCGCCGACAAGGCGCTCTACAACGCCTCCACCGACTTCTACAAAGCGCACATGCTGGAGAAGACGCTCGCCACCCGCGAGCTGCTCTTCCGCAACTACCCGCAGAGCCCGCTGGTCCCCGCCTCGCAGCTGGCCAACGCCGAGGGGTACGAGGCGATCGGCGACTTCGAGCACGCCGCCGACGCCTACGAGCTCTACGTGAACGGCTTCGAGAAGCGGCTCGTCCCCGCGGAGAAGGGCAAGAAGGGCAGCAGCAAGAAGAAGAAGACCGTGAAGGCCGCCCCGGCCGAGGAACCGAAGAAGGAAGGTCCGGTCTGGGAGGAGTCCAAGGCGCAGATCGCGCTCTTCAACGCGGGCGTCTACCGCGAGGGGCTCGGCCAGCTCCGCCAGGCGCTCAAGGACCGCGAGCGGTACCTCGAGATCTGGCCCGCGGCGAAGGACTCGGAGACGGTGGCCCTGTCCATCGCCGATCTGCACGAGCGGATGAACCAGTACGGGAAGGCGGTGGCCTTCCTCGAGCAGCGCGCGCGTGACCAGGAGCGCGACCCGAACAAGTACCTCGCCGCCCAGGCGCGCATGCTCCGCATCGAGGAGACCAAGCTCAAGAATCAGCGCGCGGTCGCCCGGCGGCAGAAGCAGGTCCTCGAGTACTACGACAAGCTCTACCGGCGTCAGAAGGACGCGCTGGAGCCGCCGGCCAAGGAGGCCGTGGCGCGGGCGATGTACGACAAGAACGAGGAGCAGTTCCAGTTCTACGCCCGCCAGAAGCTGCACTGGGGCAAGGGCGGCGATCCGGTCAAGGGCTTCCGCGACAGCATCAAGGACAAGGGCCGCTCGCTCGACGAGATCAACCGCCTCTACACCAACACCGTGGCCCTCGGCGCCGCCGAGCCGGCCATCTGCTCGCTCCGGAAGATCGGCCTGGCCTACGAGAACATGGCGGACTCGGTGGCCAATGCCCCCATGCTCCGCGCGCTCCCGCCCGAGGCTCAGGAGGAGCTGAAGAACCAGCTCGAGCAGCAGGCCCAGCCCATCCGGGAGAAGGCCGCTGACCACTTCGCCGCCGCGGTGGCCAAGAGCCGCGAGCTCGGAATCCGCAGCGACTGCGCCACCAAGAGTCTACAAGTCTTGCGCACGACGTACCGCCCGGCGCAGTACCCGCCTCTGCTCGAGGAGGTGGCCAACCCGCGGCAGGATCGCGGAGTGCAGCCGCCGCCCGCGCAGCTCCTCACCGCGGTGCAGCCGGCCGTCCCGGGTGTGGTGCTGAAGGGGACCGCCGCCGGGATTCCCACCGGACGTCCGGTGGTGGCGAACGAGCCGCAGGCCAAGGCCAACGGCCGGCAGGACGACGCGAGCGACCTCCGCCCCGGTCAGCGCCCGACCGACGGACGCACGCCCGCCGTCGTGCCGGCGAGCGCCACCCAGCCGAAGAAACCCGCCGCCGACGGCGAGCCGGAGGACGTTCGCCAGTGAGCGCCATTCACGCCCCCCTGTCCCGCCGACTGACCGTCGCCCTCGTCGCGGCGCTCGCCGGCTGCGGCACGACCGCCCCGGCCCAGAAGGCGCCGCCGCCGGTCACGACCGCGCCCGCCGCCACCGGCCCGTCGACTCCCAACAGCCGCGCGATGCTGCTCTTCGAGGACGCGACCAAGGCCGCCGAGGCGCAAGGGAAGTCCGGCGCGCGCGACGATGCGGCGCTCGAGCGGCGCTTCGAGGCGGTGACGCAGGCCGATCCGTCGTTTGCCGAGGCCGACTACAACCTCGGCGTCCTCGCCGAGCGCCAGGGCAAGCGTGAGCAGGCCTACGCCTATTACCGTTCGGCGCTGCAGAAGAAGCCCTCGCTCAAGCCGGCGGCCGAGGGGCTCGCCCGGCTCACCCGGGCACAGGGAGATCTCGCGTCGTCCATCGCGCAGTGGAACGACGTCGCGCGCGCCTTCCCCGACGACGCCAGCAGCCGCGCCCAGCTCGCCGAGCTGTACCGGCTGACCGGCGATCACGACCGGGCGCAGGAGCTGGCGCGGCAGGCGCTGATCCGGGATCCGAAGAGCCTCGACGCCTACAAGACACTGCTCCGGAGCAACATCGACCGGAAGCAGTACGCGATGGCCGAGCTGGTGGGCGTGCGCGCGCTAAAGATCTCCACCACCGATCCGGATCTGTACCTGGCCATCGGCGACACCCAGATGGCGAAGGGCTCGGCGGACAAGGCCGCGGCCCAGTACCAGAAGGCGCTCGAGGCGAGCTCCTCCTTCGTCCCCGCGCGGCTGGCGCTGGCCAGGCTCGCGCTGCGCGACGAGGACTTCGCCGCGGCGGAGAAGCATCTCTCCAAGGCGGTGGCGGACGGAGGCGGCACCGCCGAGGTCCATCTCGACCTGGGAGTGGCGTACCGGGGACTCGGACAGCCAGACAAGGCGCTCGCCGAGTACGACGCGGCGGAAAAGCTGCAACCAAAGCTCGCCGCCATCTACCTGAACCGCGGCATCGTCATGCAGCGGTACAAGGACGCTCCCGACAAGTCGCTCGAGCTCTACAAGCAATACGTCTCGCTGTCGGGCGGCGAGTCCGCGCTGCCGAACGACGCCTCGGTGATTGCGCTCCGTCGCGAGGCGGAGGCGCTGGTGGCGGCGAAGTCGCAGGCACGCACCCAGGAGCAGCAGGCCAAGACGCTCGAGCAGGCGCAGCAGCTCCAGCAACAGCGCCTCAAGGACGCCGAGGATCGCACGGGGAAAGGGACACCGGCGAAGGGCACGGCACCGGACAGCGGAAAGTCAGGTCAGGACAAGCTGTAGGCGTAGGTGGTCGGCGTGCGCCGAAAGCAGGGTGGCCGGGGTTTGGTGTGGCCTCCGCCATTCGATGTAGATTGAAACCAGGCGGATCTCCCCGGTCGGGGAGCACTTCGGGGGTTTGACGCGTGTACCGAGTGTGGATGCTGGTCGTGGTGCTGATGCCGTGGGTCGCGGCCGCGCAGGACAAGGCAGCTGCGTCCTCCGCCGAGGCCGCTGCCGCCAAGGCGCAGAAGCGCAGCGAGTTCAGCTTCGAGGAGGACACCATCGAGGGTGACCTCAGCCGTCCCGACGGCGAGTACATCGAGGCGCTCAAGAGGGTTCCGCACTCCAACCTCATCCGGGTCCGCGAGGAGTACCGCGACAAGGTGATGCAGTCGGTGGACGAGCTGTAGTCTTCGAGAGAGAGCGACGAACGACCGTGTCCGTGCCCCTCACACTCAAGGTCTTCAAGGGCCAGTCGATGGTCGCGGCGAAGGACTACGACCGCGACATCATCAAGATCGGGCGGCTGGCCTCTGCCCACCTCTGCCTCGACGACGACAAGGTCAGCCGCATCCACTCGGTCATCGAGGTGGCGCCCGACGGCAAGCTGTCGATCATCGACATGGGCAGCGTCGAGGGGACCTTCGTCAACGGCAAGCGGGTGAACAAGGGTTCCTTGACCTTCGGTGACGAGATCCGCGTGGGCAACACGCTGATCAAGGTGGAGGACGGGGCCGCTGCCCGCGCCGCCGTCGCGCTCGCCGCCACCGCCGCCCAGGCTCCGGCGACGGGGACCATCGCGCCGGTGCACACCAACGGCAACGCCGTCTCCGCCGCCGCCGCGCTCTCCGAGGCCGTGCGCTCCGCTCCGCTCGTCGCGCCGGTTCCGACACCAGCCCCGGTGGCGGCTCCGGTCGTGGCGCCCGCGCCCTCGCCGACTCCGGCCCCCGCGCCGGTCGTCGTCGCCCGCGCGCCGGTGGCCCCGCGTCCCG
>DASXGF010000028.1:0-10382 GCA_036489275.1 Myxococcaceae bacterium
TGCCAGGCACGGATCCCGGCACGACGAGCGGCGGAACCGGAACCCCTGGGACGGGAACGACTGGCTCCGGGACCACAGGAACCGGGACGACAGGAACGGGCACCGGAACGACGGGGCCCGGCACCAACGGATTCCCACAGACCGGCTCCGGAAACGGCCGCTGACTCACGGCCTGGGCGGGTGACTGATCGCGAGCTTCGCCGGCCACCTCGCACGAGGGCCGCGTCGACGCGCCTCGACCCAAGCGGTCGGCCAGGGCGGTGCCCGGCCTGACCCTCCGCCGAGCGGCGCACCGTGTTCCGCGAGAGCGTCCGTCGTGCGCGCCGCAACGACGCCAGCCCGCTCGGCACGACGCGTGTCTGCCATCGAGCGTGTCAGCGCCTCGCTCGTCGCGCACCACCTCACCGCACCGACCGATGACCGTTCTCTCGACCGCTCCGCGGCGGCAGGAGCGGGGCGCAGGCCGTCGCTTCTGAAGAGCGCGGCGTCGCGAGCTCCTGCGCACGCGACTCGGTCCGCACCACACGCGACGTGGTCCGACCGTCCCACGCTCGAGGTATGCCTGCAGCCAGCTGGCTCAGCCTGGCGGCGGGCGGCGCACCGCCGCGGCGCCGCACCCGTTACGACCGCGTCCATGCACAGACGAACGTTCCTCGAAGCGGTCGGAGCTGCGACCCTGACCCACGCTCTGCCCGCGGGCGCCGCTCCGGCGACTCCCTCCCCGTCCCTGCGCATCACCCGGCTGACCTGGGCAGGCGTCCGCCTCGTCGCCGGCGAGACGACGCTCTTTGTCGACGCGACGGTCGACCCTTCCGAGCCGGGCAGCGTCCCGCTCCAGGCGTCCACTCCGGAGCGCCACGCACTGGTCACCCACTTCCACGGCGACCACTGCCAACCGGAAGCGCTGAAGCCCGTGTTCAACGCCCGGAGCCGCCTGGTCTGCGATCGCGAGACTGCGCTCCGGGTCGGCGACCGCGAGGTGCCGCTCCTTCCGGTGTCCCTCTACCAGCCGGAGTTCCTCTCTCCCCGCACCGCCGACTTCGTGGTCTTCGCCGTCCCGGCGTCCGATGGCCTCGGCAGCCCGCAGGCCTCGTGGGTCATCGACGGCGGCGGGCGGCGACTGTTCCACGCCGGAGACACGCAGGTTCACGGCCAGTTCTGGAACATCGGCCGTGCCTACGGCCCGTTCGACGTCGCCTTCCTCCCGATCAACGGCTTCCGCCAGACCCTCGGGCGAACGACGCGCGTGCCCGCGGCCATGTCGCTCACTCCGGAGCAGGCGGTGGAGGTCGCCCAGATCATCGGCGCCCGCCGCGTCGTCCCCATCCACTACGGCGGCGGGAGCTCGGGCTACGCCGAGGTGCCGGACGCCATCGGCGCCTTCGTGAAGGCCGCGAAGGCCGCCGGGCTCGCACACACCGTCCTTGCGCCCGGAGCCACCCTCGACGGGACGTGAAACCCACCTCCGGCCATCGGTAAGGTCCGACCTCCACGGTGGCCGAACTTCACCACGTCGTCCTCGTTCCCGGTTTCTTCGGCTTCGCCAACCTCGGCGACTTCGCCTACTTCGGGCACGTTCGCGACCTGCTCGCCGAGGTCGGCCCCGCGGTGGGCCTCGATGGCGAGATCCGTGTCGTCCTCACCGAGCCGTCGTCGGCGCTGCCTCGTCGCGCCGCGCTCCTCGCCGAGGCCATTCACCGACTGCTCGACCAGCGCGGCGGCGTGGTGAGCATCGTCGGCCATTCCACCGGTGCTCTCGACGCCCGGCTGATGCTCAGCCCCGGCTCTGCCCTCCCCACCGACGTGAACGTCGAGGAGTGCGCTGCGGCGGTCCGTTCGGTCGTGGGGGTGGCCGCGCCGCACCATGGAACCCCGCTCGCCAAGCACTTCACGTCGATCTTCGGGGGTCAGCTGCTCAAGCTGCTCTCGCTGGCCACCGTGTATTCGCTGCGCACCGGCCGGCTGCCGGTCGGTGTGGCGCTCCGGCTGGCCCGGCTGCTCCGCCGGAGCGACGCCACGCCCACCGGGGTGGTGGACCAGCTCTTCCTCCAGCTCCTCTCGGACTTCGGGGGCAAGCGTCGCCGCGCCATCGAGCAGTTCTTCTCCAACGTCCACAGCGACCAGGGCCTGGTCCCGCAGCTCGCCCCCGGCACGATGGAGCTCTTCAACTCGGCCACCAACGATCGCCCCGGCGTGCGCTACGGCACGGTGGTGACCCGGGCCCGCACTCCCGGGTTGCGCTCGCTCACCCGAGCGGGATTCAGCGGCTACGCGCAGACGACCCACGCCCTGTACGTGGTCCTCTATCGGCTCGCGCGGGGGCGTCCCAGCGATCCGCCCGCGCAGCTCTCCGCCGAGCACCGGAAGTTCCTCCGCCGCGCCTACGGAAACATCCCCGACCACCGGGCCAACGACGGCATCGTTCCCACCCTGAGTCAGGTGCGCGGGCATCTCGTGGCGGCGGTCTGGGCCGATCACCACGACGTCCTCGGTCATTTCCACCAGCCGCAGCGCGTCCCGCCGCACTTCGACTGGGTCGTCTCGGGCACCGGATTCCACCGCGAGCAGTTCGAGGCGGTGTGGAAGGCGGTGGCCCGGTTCCTCGTGAACGGCCCGTAGAGGCGCGCGGCTCGCGCTCGCTCAGGCGACGGAAGACGGCGCGACGGGCTCGTGCTCGGGCACGGGTTCGAGCAGGTCAGGCCGACGGTGGCGGAATCGCCCCGCGACCCAGTGCATCCACGCTGGCGTGACGATCTGCCCGCGACGGACCGCCAGGACCAGGAACCACGCGCCGAGCGCCGTCCCGAGCACCATGGCCGGAAGGCCCGCCTCCGGACCGAAGCCGCCGCCGGTCAACAGGCTCGGCCCGGGGAATCGCGCGTCGGCGAGCACCGCGATGTCGTTTCCCGAGACGCGGGAGCCCCACACCGGTCCCTCGAAGAGGTTCCAGGCCCAGTGCAGGCCGATGGCCAGCCAGAGCGACCGAGTCGCGACGTAGACCGCTGCGAGCAGGGCCCCGGCCTCGATGGCGATGGCCACGCTGCTGACCCACGTCGCGTTCGGGTTCCCGCGATGCACGAAGCCGAAGAACAGCGCGCTGACCACGATGGCCAGCCACGTGCCGATCGCCTGCTCGAGCTGGCGGAAGAGGATGCCCCGGACCGCGACCTCCTCGAAGATGCCCACCGCGAGGAAGAGGAGCACCATCCGGGCGAGGAGCGCTCCGCGGGTGGTTCCTTCCGGCAAGGGCGCCCAGCCCACGAGCTCGTAGCTGCCGGTCAGCGCGAGCACGCTGGTGATGGCGGTGAGCAGCGCCGCGCCGATGAGGAAGCCGCGCCCGGTGTCGGTCAATGCCCCGGACGCGCCGAGTCCCGCGTCCCTCGGACGCTTCCGCTCGAACAGCCAGAGCGCGAGGGCAAAGACCAGGACCGTCATCACCGCGTTCCGGATGGCGCCGGTCAGCGTGAGGTTCGACGCACGGGCCACCGCCGGCGCGATCCAGCGGAGCAACCGTCCGGCAATGAAGGCGAGCGCGGCGGTCCACAGCAGCCGGGGAAGGGGAGCCAGGAGGATGCGGCGGAGCAGTGCTGGCATCGGGGAGGTCGAGGTTCAGAACGCCGTGCGGCCGCGTCGATTGCCGGAAGGCACTGGATCTCGCGCGCCCGCCTCGGGACGGCGAGCTGCCGGGCTTCGCCTCAGCCGTCGGTCGGGAAGACCAGGTGCAGCCGCTGGATCATCTGCCGTTGCGGGCACTCCACCGGGCGGTTGCAGCTGCGCGGCATGTCCCGACGGCAGACCTTGACTTGAGGCTCCCGCGGAGTCGACGGCGGGGCCTCGCGCAGCAAGGCCGGCGCGGCCAGCACACCGAGCCCGGCCGCCTTGGCGGTGGTGAGCCCGTGTCCCTGCGCGGTGGAGACCACGGCGGGTCCGAGGCGGGCCAGCACCGAGATCGCCTGCCAGCCCGACGACGGCATCAGGGCGGCGCCGGTGGCGACGAGGATCAGCGCGGCGATGGAGCAGGCGACGACTGGGGAGTCCTTGCGCATGGCAAACCTCGCTGCTGGCCTGGGGAATCTCACGGTCCCCAGGGGGGGGCAAGGTAGGGGTGCAGAGGTTGCAGCCGGCCGACCGTTGGCTGCAGGGAAGAGCCCCTACTGCGCGAACGGAGACGGTTGCAGGTGCTCGCGAAGCCGAGGCGCCGCCCGCCGGCGAAGCTCGGGGAGCGCGAACGGCCGCCAGGCCGGCCGGAGGTACACCACCAGCGCCGCGATCATGGTCAGCGCGAACGTGGGGAGGCCGTGGAGCAGCGCAATCCCGACGTGGAAGAGCACCGCGAAAGGCAGCAGCCGCGTGCGAAGGCGCGGCGGCGCGACGAGCGAGAACGCCATGCACAGCTCGAGGACCAGTACGCCCCAGCTCAGCGGGACGACCCAGCGCGTGGGGCCCACGAGGTCGGTGAGCCAGCGGAACGGTCCCCAGGCGCCGAACTTTGGATGGGTCCACCAGTAGTAGAGCGCCGTGCCGTTGGACCAGGTCTCGCTCCGGAGCTTGAGGACGGCGGCGAACAGGTAGATCACCGAGACCTGCACCCGCAGGAGCAGAAGCCCGGTCTGCGCGGCGACCGAGGCGGCGACACCGCCCTCACCGATTCCCCGCCAGTGCCAGAGGCGGCGATCGGTGAGCGCCACGGGGAGTAGCAGCAGGCTCAGCGTGGCGGCGACAAGGTCTCCGCCGTCGATCGTCGCGGCAGAGGCGGCGAAGCTGTACGAGATCCACCAGTGAGGGAGCGCGGTCAGCCGGGGCCTCCAGCCGATCACCACGGGCAGGAGGAGCAGGATCGCCACGAGCTTGGCGAGCCCGAGGTGGTCACCGGCGAGGAGGAAGAGGCTCAGCCCGTCGATGGCGCGGCGATCGATGATCCCGGGATCGTCGACGACCAGCGGGCGGAAGAGCTCTCCGGCTGGGTTCGCGAGGAGGGTGAGCAGCGTCGCCAGCGCGAGCATCGACCGCGCCAGCCCGTAGACGTTGGTCCAGGGTCTGTCGGTCCGGGTCAGCACTGCACGTCCATCCGGGCGTACTTCGCCGGCATCGAGACCGGTCGGTGCGACGCGGCCCACGCCCAGGGCACCGGAGTGCGCTCGAGGACCAGCACGTCGCCGCAGAGCTGGGGATGGCGAGCGAGGTTCCGGACGGGGACGCCGGGCGCCGCCGCCTCGGGCAGCTCACCGTCGCGGACGCTGGCCTCCTCCCAGTGGAGCGGAGCGTTCGACAGGAGGCTCCGGAGCTCCGAGCCGTGGAGCACCGGTCCGCGGCGGAGGCCGAAGAGGTTCCTCGGCGAGCTGAGCGGAAAGTCCGCCTTCACCCAGGCGCCGTTCCGGAGCCGGAACAGCTCGAACCGGTCCTGGAGCGGCGCGGCGAAGTAGCCCCAGAACTGAGGGGTGACTCCGAGGACCTGGAGCCGCTGCGTCGCGGGTGGACGCAGGGGCGACTCCACCGAGTACACCACGGCGAGGCAGACGATCGCGCCCGCGAGCAGACGCGCCATCCGCCGTGGCTGCACGTCAGCCCCCGGCCGGAGCGGGACCGTCGAGCTTCGTCGCCATCGAGGCCGCGAGCTGCTCCGAGAACAGCCGCGACCCGAAGAGGCCCCAGGCCGGCTGCGCCGACGCCGGGTCGATCATCGCGAGACCCATTGAGAAGTTCGTCGGCGCCGGGCGCGGACCCGGGGTGGGGCGCATCGGCGGGATCCTCCCGTCGTTCGGAACGTTGGCGTAGAGCGGATGGACGTTCGGAGGCGTGGGCTTCGGACCCGGGGTGGGGCGCATCGGCGGGATCCTCCCGTCGTTCGGAACGTTGGCATAGAGCGGCGCGTCCTCGCGGACGACGCCGGAGACGGCGTCCACCACGTCGGCTGCGCGCTCGAGCATCGACTTGATCGCCGCGGGATCTCCGCTCCGGGCAACGCGCGCGAACTCGGCGATGAACCCGGGCTCCGCGGCCTCGACCGACGAGATGAGGCGATCGCGCGCGCTCGACATGGCTGCCAGCTCGTCTTCGCTGTGCGCGTAGATCTCCGGCCGCAGCTGATCACGCGCTTCCGGAAGGACGCTGGCCACCGGGCCGACGCCGAAGACCGCACCCTCGAAGATCTCACGATCTGAGAATCGGGAAACCGGCGCGCTCTTCTGCGGACGCGCGACGAATGCCAGGACAGCGAACAACGCAAAGACCGAGAAGAACAACACCGTCCGTGACCGACCCATGTGGTCCCCCTGGTGGAACAGGCATGAAGCCCACGAATGAGACACACGAATACATACAGCCCGCAAGTCCTATGTGACCCCCCGCGGTGCGTCGGTTACCCCGGAATTCCCGCGTCTGACTCAGGGTGGGTCTCACCCGACATCGTGTGACGATGTCACACCTTCGCCGATGTTCTGCCGCGGGCGAAGGCGGCTCTACAGCGGGATGTTGCCGTGCTTGCGCGCGGGGTTTTCCTGCCGCTTGTCCTTCAGCATCTCGAGCGCGCGCACGAGCTTCTCGCGCGTCTGCTCCGGGCGGATCACCTCGTCGATGTATCCGAGCTCTGCGGCCTTGAACGGGTTCGCGAACTTCTCCCGGTATTCCCCGACGAGGCGCGCCCGCTCGGCGGCGGAATCCGAGGCCTTCGCCAGCTCGTTGCGAAAGATGATGTTCACCGCGCCCTCGGGACCCATCACCGCGATCTCGGCGGTGGGCCAGGCGTAGTTCAAGTCCGCGCGGATGTGCTTGCTGGCCATGACGTCGTAGGCGCCGCCATAGGCCTTCCGGGTGATGACCGTGACCTTGGGCACCGTGGCCTCGGCGAAGGCATAGAGGAGCTTGGCGCCATGGGTGATGATCCCGCCCCACTCCTGCGCGGTCCCGGGCAGGAATCCCGGGACGTCGACGAAGGTGACGAGCGGGATGTTGAAGCAGTCGCAGAACCGGACGAAGCGCGCCGCCTTCACGCTGGCCGAGATGTCCAGCACTCCGGCCAGCACCGCCGGCTGGTTGGCGACGACACCCACCGGCCTGCCGTTGAGCCGTGCGAAGCCCACCACGATGTTGCGCGCGTAGTGCTCGTGGACCTCGAAGAAGTGGTGCTGGTCCACCACCCGCCGGACGACCTCCTTGATGTCGTAGGGCTTGTTGGGATTCGGCGGGACGATGGTCCGCAGCCACTCCTCGACGCGAAACGGATCGTCCTCGCAGGGGATGACCGGCGGATCCTCGGCATTGTTCGAGGGCAGGTACGAGAGCAGCTCGCGGGTGAGGAGGATGCTGGCCTGCTCGTTCTCCGCGGCGAAGTGCGCCACGCCGGACTTCTGGTTGTGCGCGAGCGCGCCACCCAGGTCCTCCTTGGTGACCTCCTCGTGGGTCACGGTCTTGATGACCTCGGGTCCGGTGATGAACATGTAGCTCGTGTCCTTGGTCATCACGATGAAGTCGGTGATCGCCGGGGAGTACACGGCGCCGCCGGCGCACGGACCGAGGATGACGGAGATCTGCGGCACCACGCCCGAGGCCAGCGTGTTGCGGAGGAAGATGTCCGCGTATCCGGCCAGGCTCTCCACGCCCTCCTGGATGCGTGCTCCGCCCGAGTCGTTGAGCCCGACGACCGGCGCGCCCACCCGCGTCGCCAGGTCCATGACCTTGCAGATCTTCTGCGCGTAGGCGCCGGACAGTGAGCCGCCGAAGACCGTGAAGTCCTGGGCGAAGACGAACACCTGCCGACCGTCGATGCGGCCGTAGCCGGTCACCACGCCGTCGCCGGGAATTCGCTTGTCGCCCATGCCGAACTCGGCACTGCGGTGCATGACGAACTTGTCCAGCTCGGTGAAGGTGCCCGGGTCGAGCAGGAGATCGAGCCGCTCGCGAGCGGTCAGCTTGCCCGCCTCATGCTGCTTGGCGATGCGCTCGGTTCCACCGCCGAGCTCGGCCTGCCGCTCGAGGGCGTCCAGCCGGGCGCGGAGCGGATCTCCGTCGGGAGGAGAAGCCATGGTGGCAGGGGCTTTAGCACGTGTGCCAGGATGCTCCGTCCCCGTCGGAGCCCCGGTGACCGGCCGGACCGGACGCCCGACACACCTCTGCCCGGTGACCCTGACGACCCGAGCTCGCTGCGTCGCTCTCGCCGTCCTCGCGTCGCTGGCTGCCCGGGCGGAGTCGGCCCCGCCCGCTGCCACCGAACCCTTGCCTGCGGCGCTTCGGGTGGGCGCCGAGACTGGCGGAGGAATCGTCGGGGGCCTCCTCCTCGGCGGCACCTCGGCCGGGGTCATCTACGCGACGCTGAACACGCAGGGCGACGATGCCTCGCGGCGCTCGGCGGCGCAGGTCGGCGCGGCGGTGGGCGTGTCGGTGGGCGCGCCGATCGGCGTGTCGCTCACCGGAAAGCTCCTCGGGCGGCAGGGGAGCTTCATCATCAGCTGGCTGAGCAGCGTTGCCGGGCTGGGAGTGGGCTACGGCATCTACGGGCTCATCCGGTCGGGGAGCGACAGCTCGGCGGCGAAGGCGACCTACGCGCTGACCTTGCTGCTCCCGATCGCCGGAGCGGTGATTGGCTACGAGGTGACGTCCTCGGACCAGTCGCCGCCAGTCTCTGCTCCCACCTCGGCGATACCCCGCCTGCTCCCGGCCGTGGCGG
This sequence comes from Myxococcaceae bacterium, assembly GCA_036489275.1. Lineage (GTDB taxonomy): Bacteria > Myxococcota > Myxococcia > Myxococcales > Myxococcaceae > RPRB01. Next base: position 8,663 of record DASXGF010000028.1, read on the forward strand.
TCGGACCGGGCGGGGCGAGCTTCGCGCTGGTCGGGCGGTTCTGAGGCGCCCGGTTCATCCGTCGATGGTGCGGAGACGCGGGTCGAGCAGCGCCTCTTCCCAGCGGGCGATCGCCCGGGACCGCTCGCGGTCCGGCGCGTCCGCCTCGTAGCCGAGCGTGTCGCCCAGCGCGCCGGCGAGCTCCTCGGCGGCGACCGAGCGGAGCCACGGCTCGGGGTTGCGCAGCGCCGCCAGCAGCCACTGCACGCGCCGCCGGGTCTTGTTCTCCGCCCACCAGGCCATCCAGGCGTGGGTGCTGGTGCCGAACGAGGCGCGGGTGATCTCGATCAGCGCCTCGGCGGCGGCCTGGGCGGAAAGTGCGTCGTCGCTCGACGTGAGACCGATGAGTCCCTCGACCGACGCCCGGTCGTGGAGCATTCCCAGCGCGCGGGCGGCGAGCACGCGTCGCTCGGGCTCCTTCGCCACCAGCTCCTGGCGCAGGTCGGGCAGCGCCGCCTGGAAGCGGGGAAGACGCCGAAGGGCGGTCGACGCCGCGCGTGCCGCCGAGGCGACGTCCGGCTCGGGGTCGAAGAGGCCGCGCAGCACTCCCGGAACGAGCTCGGGGAACGGCAGGCTTCCGGCGGTGAGGAGCGCGACGTAGCGGACGTCGGCCTCGGGCGCGTCGAGGAACCGCGAGAGAGCGCGCGCCCCCGCTGCGCCGAGGCGGGCGAGCCCGGCGGGGACCGGTCCCAGCTCGTCGGGGGCGGGCAGCTCCTGGACCGGGACCCGGCTCCAGGCGCTTGGACCGGGAAACTCCGCGCCGAGCGCCCGTGCTGCGGCTTCCGGCGCTCGGGTGAGCTCGGAGATGGCGGCTGCCCGCGCCGAGGGGTCGTTCCCGACCAGCCGCTCGAGGATTGGACCGAGATCGGCGGGCGCACTCGCAGGCGGTGCACGGTCGAGCGACTCGGGCCTGCGTCGAAGTGCGCCCTGGAGGCCGAGCGCGTTGCTCGTCTCGGCTGGCGGCTCCTCCTCGCTGAAGCGACGTTGCTTCCGGAGGACGATGAGCTCGGCGAAGGCCTGGCCGAGATCCTGGCAGAAGAGGATGAGCTCCGAGAGGCGGCGCTGGCTGATCGGGCGCTCTCCGCGATCGCCGTAGAGCACCGCAACGAGGCGGCCGCGCACCTCCACCGGGAAGGCGAAGACCGAGCGGGGCGAGCGTCCCAGGGACTCGAGGACCTGGCGGGTGAGCGGATCGGCGGGGACCGGTCCGGCGTAGCAGGAGTGGGCGAGCGCGGCGGTGCGGAAGACCGACTGCGCGTCGAGCGGGAACGAGACCTGCTGGATGGAGATGCTCTCGGCGCCCTCGCCCCGGGCGTCCCAGCCCATCGCGGCGCCGCGGACGACGGCGAACGCGGCCACGAAGTCGAAGGTCCGGCGGGCGTAGCGGAGGACGACGTCCTTCAGTCCCTCTCGATCGCCGGCGACGGCCCGGAGCGCCGTGCGCGCCTCGGGAAGCGACCAGTCCACGACCGGCTCGTGGCTCCTGGCCTCGTCACTGGTCGTGTCGACCGAGCGGCGCTGTCCGCGCGGGCGGGAGGTGTCGGGCTGCCAGGAGGGAAGCTCGGGCTCGGCCGCGGCGACGCCGGCCTCCAGCGCCTCGAGGAGCGAGCCGGCCGGCTCCGTCGATGCGAGGTCCTGTCCCGGACCGGGCGCCTCGGGCTCGGGCCGGGCGTTGACCAGC
>DASXGF010000031.1:0-1963 GCA_036489275.1 Myxococcaceae bacterium
GATCACCGCATCGGGATGACCTGGCACAACCTCCCGGCGCGCATGGCGGGCGACATCGAGGACATCGTCGTGGCCTGCCGGACCTACTTCCAGGCCGAGCAGCTCAAGGCCGAGTCGACTCGCCCCCAGCCCGACGCATGAGCGAGCCGCCCTGGACGGTCCGCCGGGTGCTCGGCTGGACCTCCCAGCACTTCGAGAAGCTCGGGCTCGACTCGCCCCGCCTCACCGCCGAGCTGTTGCTGGCCCACGTGCTCCGGACTTCCCGCGTCCGCCTCTACACCGACCTGGACCGTCCCCTGGAGCCGCCCGAGCTCACCGCCTACCGCGCCCTCATCGCCCGCCGGGCCGCCAACGAGCCCACGAGCTACCTGACCGGCGTCCGGGAGTTCTACGGTCGACCCTTCGCCGTCGATCCGCGGGTGCTCGTCCCCCGTCCGGAGACCGAGCTCCTGGTGGAGGCCGTGCTCCAGGCGACGCCCCGGGACGCCGACCTCCGGTTCCTGGACCTCGGGACAGGAAGTGGCTGCGTGGGCGTCACCCTCGCCCTCGAGCGGCCGCGGGCCCGGGTACTGGCCACCGAGCTGGAAGACGGCGCCGCCGAGGTGGCCCGGGCCAACGCCGCCGCCCTCGGCACGGCCGACCGCTTCGAGGTCCGGACCGGCGACCTCTTCTCCCCGCTGGCCGCCGAGCCCCCCTTCGACGCCGTGGTGGCCAACCCCCCGTACGTCCCCCGGGGCGAGATTCCCACCCTGTCCCCGGAGGTGCGGCGCGAGCCTTCCCTGGCCCTCGATGGCGGCCCGGACGGCCTCGACGTCGTCCGCCGCATCATCGCCGCCGCGCCCCGCTGGCTCGTCCCGGGAGGCCTGCTGGCCCTGGAGATCGGCGACGGCCAGGGTCCGACGGTCCACGGCTTGCTCGAGACGGCCGGATATGGCTCCGTCCGCATCGAACGCGACCTCGCTCGACACGATCGCCTGGCCCTCGGGACACACCTCCGCGGCCCGGCGGCCACGCACCCAGGAGACGGAGCACTTGGATCAGATCCACGTTGAAGGCGGGCCCCGGCTGGAGGGCGAGGTCCGGGTCTCGGGGAGCAAGAACGCCACCCTCCCCCTGATGGCCGCCGCCCTCCTCGGGGAGGGCCCCACCACCCTCCGCAACGTCCCCGACCTGGCCGACGTCACCACTCTGCTCGAGCTTCTCCGGACCATGGGGGTCGAGGCCCAGCGGGTCCCGGGCGCGGAGCGGCACGTGGTGCGGGTGCACGCCCCGGCCGGCACCCTCCCCGAGGCGCCCTACGACCTCGTGCGAAAGATGCGGGCCTCGGTGCTGGTCCTCGGGCCGCTGCTCGCTCGCTTCGGCCGCGCTCGCGTCTCGCTGCCTGGCGGTTGCGCCATCGGGGCCCGTCCCATCGATCAGCATCTGAAGGGGTTCCGCGCCCTCGGAGCGGAGATTGTCCTCGAGGGCGGCTACGTCGAGGCCCGCGCGAAGCGGCTCCGCGGCGCCGCGGTGCGCTTCGACAAGATCACCGTCACCGGCACCGAGAACGTCCTCATGGCCGCCGTGCTCGCCGAGGGGACGACCGTGCTCGAGAACGCCGCGCGCGAGCCCGAGGTCGAGGACCTCGCCAAGGCCCTGAACGCCATGGGAGCCCGCATCCAGGGTGCCGGCACCGACCTCGTGACCATCGACGGGGTCTCCCGCTTGACCGGCGTCGAGCACACCGTCATCCCCGACCGGATCGAGGCCGGCACCCTGCTGGTCGCCGCCGCCATCTCCCGGGGCGACGTCCACGTCCACGGCGCGGTGGCCGCGCACCTCGACGCGGTGGTGGGAAAGCTGCGCGAGGCCGGCTGCACGGTGGTCCCCACCCCCGATGGCCTCCGCTGCAAGGGCCCCGAGGTCCCCGAGCCGGTGGATCTGCAGACGACGGAGCACCCGGGTTTCCCCACCGACATGCAGG
>DASXGF010000049.1:0-13233 GCA_036489275.1 Myxococcaceae bacterium
GCGGTCGAGGTCGACTACCACCAGTACCGGGGACGGCTGATGACCGAGGTCCAGGGCGGCCGCGCCTTCTAGCGCTCACTGCAGCCCGGAGGCCTCGCGGATGCGGTCCAGCTCGGCGGCGTGTGCCGGGCACGGGGTCGATGCGCGGCGGTCGAGGGCGGCGAGGTCGGGCGCTTTCCGGAGGGCGCAGCACGTCCGTCCGTCGCGGCACGGGGTGGAGAGACCCAGGATCTCGCCCACCACCGAGGTCAGGAGCTCGGTCAGCCTCCGGTCGACGACTGGACCCAGCGGGGCCAGCGGGACGACGGCGGTCTTCAGCGCGGTGTCGAGCTCGCCGTAGGGCGCCGAGCAGCGCAGCGCGTCTGGAACGACCAGGACAGTCCCTCGCCCGATCACCAGGCGAGTGAGCAGCTGGGCGCAGTCGCGCGGCGGCGGAGAGGGCAGCGGAACCACGGCCCCGAGGTCGAACCGGTAGGGCACGTATCGGGCCCGGAGCGCGTCGAGGGTCGCCCGGGCCGGCGCGACGGCGGCCTCGCCCAGCGGGACGATCTGGAACCCGGTGAGCGGCGAAGCGCCGGGGTGGGGAGTCGCCCCCATCCGAGGTGACCCACCCGCGTCCCGGCGCGCGGCCACTGCTTCCTGGGACAGCGTGCCTTCCGGAGGGGATCCGGACACCACAGGCGGTGGGAGGTCCACGGAAGGGCTGCGGGAGCAGCCGCCGGCGCCGAGGGCGAGAACGAGGAGAAACCGGCGCATGGAGCGCAGTCCTACAACAGCGTCTCGGTGTCGAAACATGTTCGACCGGGGTGAACGGTAACTTCTGCGTTGGCCGGTGTCCTAGGCTTCGAAGGCAAGACGCCTGGAGGACGAATGACTGGAGATCTCGGACGCGCCGGTCGCATCGGCGCGTGGGTGGCGCTCGCGCTCGTGGCGCTGACCGCCTGCAACGCGGCTCCCGCCGCGACTGCCGGCGGAGGAACGACGGGGGCGCAGGCCACCCCCATGTCCGCCGCAGTGCGGGCGGCCACCGATCGCTCGGGCGTGCAGCAGGACAAGCTGACCCTCCAGGGCGGGGAGCAGGTCCGGCGCCTCAGCCTCGGCACGGGCTTCAACCACGTCGCGGTCTCGAGGGTCGGACCGGACGGCAAGCCGGTCGTGGGCTGCGTGGACAGCCCGGCCGAGGCCGAGGCGTTCCTCTCCGCCGGACGCCAGGGGGCGGGTCAGTGAGGGCGCTGAAGGGGCTCCTCGCCACCTCGCTGCTCCTCGCCGCACCCGCGGCGTTCGGCAACGCGACGATCGTCATCACCAACGGCGATGCGCCAGGGGTCGGCTTCAACGACCCGACGCCCGTCGCGCCGGTGGGCGGCAACAGCGGTACGACCCTCGGCGCCCAGCGGCTGATCATCTTCCAGACCGCGGCGAGCATCTGGGGGCAGAACCTAGATAGCGCCGTCCCGATCAGCGTCATCGCCCACTTCGAGCCGCTCATGTGCGACAGCACCGGCGCGGTGCTGGGCAGCGCCGGGCCGACGAACTTCTTCTCCAGCGACGATCCGACGCTCGACGCCGGGATCCCGAGGAGCATCTTTCCGCGCCCGCAGACCTGGTACGTCTCGGCGGAGACCCAGCGCTTCGCCTCGGTGCAGATCCTCTCGGGAACGGGCACCGATCCGAACAACTACGACATCCTCGCCCGCTTCAACTCGGCCCTCGACACCAGCGCCTGCGGCGGGCAGACCTGGTACTACGGCCTGGACAATCAGCACGGGAACGCGATCGACCTGCTCACCGTGGTGCTGCACGAGTTCGGGCACGGCCTCGGTTTCCTGAGCCTGGTCAGCCTCAACGATGGATCGTTCCCGGCGATGAACGAGCCGGACATCTGGTCCTACTTTCTCTACGACGAGACCTCCGGTCAGCACTGGAAGGACCTCACCGCCAGCGGGCGGGCTGCCTCGGCGGTGAGCGGGTCCCTGGCCTGGGACGGCCCCTCCGTCATCTCGGCGGTGCCGACCATCCTGCTGCCGCCCGTGGTGGTCAGGGTGACCTCCGCCCCGAACACGCCCTCGGCGGTGAAGGACTACGACTTCTCGGTGGCGCAGTTCGGCGGTCAGATCGGCAACACCGCGGTGTCGGGAGAGCTTGCCGTCGGGTCGACCGGCTGGGGCTGCAGCGCGCAGGGAGCCCTCGCTCCACTCACGGGGAAAATTGCCGTTCTCGACCGGGGCGGTCCTCCCGGGGGCACCGCGTGCAGCTTCGTGGAGAAGGCGCAGAACGCCCAGGCCGCGGGCGCCATCGCAGTGCTCATCGCCAACAACGTGGCGAGCCCGCCGCTTGCGAGCATGGGCGGGACGGCGCCGGACGTGACCATCCCGGTGCTGGGGATCACCCAGGCCGACGGCTCGGCGTTGAAGACGGCCGTCGGCGCGGGCGCGGTGAATGCGTCCATCCTGCGCGACACGAGCAAGGGCCTGGCCGGCGCGGACTCCGCGCACCGCGGGCTCATGTACGCCCCGACCACCCTGGAGAACGGCTCGTCCGTCTCGCACTGGGACAAGTCGGCGTTCCCCAATCTCCTGATGGAGCCGGTCATCAGCTCCGACCTCACCCACAACCTGGACCTCACGGTGCCGCTCCTCCGGGACATCGGCTGGTTCCCGGTGGACCTCGCCATCACCGGGAACGGTCCGTCCTCGCTCGACTCGAGCGCCCAGGGAACCTTCACCTTCACCGTGACCAACCCCGGCCCATACGTGGCGCCGGCCGTGACGGTGACCGGCACGCTCAACGGGCTCACCTTCGTCTCCAACTCGGGAGACTGCACGACCGCCTTCCCCTGCGCGCTGGGCGACATGGCCGCCGGCACGACGAAGACCATCACCAGCACGCTCAAGGCGCCGAGCACCGGAAATACCGCGAGCGCCTCCGCGACCGTCGGCTCGGTCTCGGGAACGAACACGACCAATGACACGGCAACAGTGACCGTGAAGGTCGCCGCCGCCGCCGGCGGCGGCGGGTGTGCCGCCGGGATCGGTCCGCCCGCGCCGTGGCTCGCGCTCCTCGCGCTCGGAGGCTTCGTCCGGCGCAGGCGACGCGTCTGAGGCCCGGGCGGCCCTAGGCGGACGGCGCCGGCACTGGCGCCGCCGAAGTGGCCAGCGAACCACCCGAGCACCCGCGTCCAGTCCTCGGCGTGGTCGCGGCTAGATGACCGGGCCGTTCGTCAAGCCAGTCCGCGCACCCCGAGCAGGGGCCCGCGCAGGGGCTCGGGCTGGCGCGCCCCGGCCGAGGGGCAGCCGATCAGCTCCCGGAGCCGCTCGGCCTCGGCGCGGACGGCGGCGGGCGGGCGCCGGACCTCGGCGTCGTCGTTGTGGGGGACGGGGTATCCATGCAGCGAGAGAAGGTCACTCCAGAGGCTCATGACCGCTTCCTTTCCGTCTTGAGTTCGGCTCACCTTGTAATCGCGGGCATGACAGGTCGACAGGCGATAGTTTTTCAATCCCGACTTGAATCAGGCTCAAGATGAGCAAGGTCCCTCTGCACTCCCTCCCCGGATTCGTCGCCGCCGCGCGGGCCCGGAACCTCTCGCGGGCGGCGGCCTCGCTGCATGTCACGGTCAGCGCCCTCAGCCACCAGATGCGCGGGCTCGAGGAGCTGCTCGGGCAACGCCTCTTCGACCGCGGACCCCGCGGCCTCAGCCTCACTCCCGCCGGCGAGCGGCTCTTCGGCCAGGTCGCGCCGCACCTCGACGCCATCTCCGCCGCCCTGACTCCTCAGCCGGCGCGGAGCGGGCACGTGCTGACCGTCAGCGTGATGCCCTCGGTCGCCTCGAGCTGGCTCATTCCCCGCCTTCCGGCCTTCACCACCCGCCACCCCGAGGTGGAGCTCAACCTCCAGTCGTCGATCGACGTGGTGGACTTCGACCGGGAGGACGTGGACGTGGCGATCCGCTTCGGGCCCGGAGGCTGGACCACGCTCCGGACCCATCTCCTGTTCGAGGAATGGGTGCTTCCGGTGTGTAGCCCCGAGCTGCTCCGGAGATTCCCCCAGGCCGGGCGTGGGGACTTCACCGGCGTCCCCCTGCTCCGTGACCTCAACGAGCGGTGGCACGCCTGGTTCGGCCGGTTCGGCGGGACACCGCCGACGCGGTGGGTGGCCTCGTTCGACGACACCGATGCGCTGCAGCGGGCGGCGATGGAAGGACTGGGGGTGGCGCTGGGACGGCTCACCATGGCGCGGCCGCTGCTCGAGTCGGGACGGCTCGTCGCGCTCACCCGGAACCGGCTCCCGGACAGCTATGCGCACTATCTCGTGTACCCGCCGCGCAGCGAGCACCACCCGGCGCTGATCGCCTTCCGCGACTGGATCCTGGGCGTCGCGGCGGCCGAGCGGCCGGAGCCCCCGAGCGCGCCGCCGACCGCGACGGACTCCCCGCCTCGTCCACGCCGGAGAGCCCGCCGGCGCTGAGCCGTCGGGCACCCGCCACCCCGTTGTGCCCACGCCGTCGACTTCCGGCCGCGAGCACCCGGTCGACCGTGCGGCCGCGGGAGACAGGGGTTACTGGCCGACGCCGACTGGAGGCGCCGCGATGAGAGCTGCAGTGCTGACCCGATACGGGGACGTGGATGGGCTGGAGGTTCGCGACGTTCCGGAGCCACGCGTGGGGCCGGGCAAGCTCAAGGTCCGCATCGCCGCCTCGAGCATCAACCCGCTCGACGTGAAGCTCCTGACCGGCAACCTGCGGGCATGGTTCCCACTCGAGCTCCCGGCGATCCTCGGGTTCGACGCCGCCGGAGAGGTGGTGGAGCTCGGTCCCGGGGTGTCCGGCTTCCGCGTGGGAGACAAGGTGCTGGGACAGATCCGCCACGGGCAGGCCGAGCTCGCGCTTGCCACCCCCGAGCAGATCGCGAAGGTCCCTCCGGGGTTGTCGGTCGTCGACGCGGCGGCGCTCCCGGTCGTCGCCCTCACCGGGACGCAGCTGCTCGAGGAGGCCGTCGCGCCGGCGCCCGGTGACCTCGTGCTGATCACGGGGGCCCTGGGCAGCGTCGGCCGGTACGCGGTGCACACTGCCCTTCAGCGAAAGGTCCGGGTCATCGCCGGCGTGCGCAGGAGCCAGCTCGCCGAGGCTGCGGCGCTGGGTGCCGAGCGGGTGGTGGCGCTCGACGACCCGGACGCGGTCGGGGGGTTGCCCCAGCTCCAGGGAATTGCCGACACCGTCGGCGGCGAGGCCGTGGCGGCGGTGCTGCCGAAGCTCGCTCCGGGAGGCAGGCTCGGCTCGGTCGTCGGCGAACCGGCGGGCGCAAAGGAGCGCGGGATCCAGGTACGCGCGATCCAGTCGCATGCCGACCCGGCGCGACTCGAGAAGCTCGCCCAGGAGGTCGCCTCGGGCAACGTGGTCGTCCCGATCGCCGCGCGGCTCCCGCTCTCCCAGGTGCGGGAGGCGTTCCAGGCGGTCAGACGCGGCGCCGCCGGGAAGGTGCTTCTGACGCTCCCCTAGCGGGTCGAGACGAACTCGGCGCGGTCGGGCCCGCCGAGGATGCGGGTACCCCGCGGCGACAGCTCGATCCCCAGCTCGCTGTCGTCGTGGTCGGGGACGGCCAGGGCGGAGGAGTCGAGCTCGGCGGAGAGGTCGCGCGCGACGCGGGAGAGCCGGTCGGTGTCCTGCTCGTCGGCCAGGGCGTCGTAGACCACCGTGCGACCCTCCCAGGTCGGGGAGACGTAGGCCCTCCACCGTCGCTTTCGCAACGATTCGGTCCCCAGTGCTCAGGCCCGGATTCCGGCGCGGTGAAGCACGTCGGCCAGCTCGGCGGGCAGCGGTGACTCCAGCTTCACCCGGGCCCCGGTCTCGGGGTGAGGCAGCTCGAGGCGCTCGGCGTGGAGGAAGAGGCGCTTCAGCCCCCAGCGGGCGCGAGCCTCCCGGTTGAAGCCGAAGTCGCCGTACTTCCGGTCGCCGGCCACGGGATGACCGATGGCGGCGAGGTGACGGCGGATCTGGTGGGTCCGGCCGGTCTCCAGCGTGACCTCGACCAGCGCCGCCTCCCCGCCCTGCCGGAGCACCCGGTACCGGGTCGCGGCCTCCTGCATGTTGACCCCGCGGCGGGCCTTCGACTCGGCGGACTGCTGATGCTCGGACAGGGGGAGGTCGATCCGGCCCTCGGCCCGGGGGAAGGTGCCCTTGGCCAGGGTGAGGTACTGCTTCCGGGCGCCGCCGTGGGTGAAGACCTCGGTGAAGTGCACCATCGCCGGCCGGCGCTTGGCGACGACGATGACCCCTGAAGTGTCGCGGTCCAGCCGGTGGGCCGGGCTGGCGGAGAAGCCGTTCCGCTCCGCCTGCGGGCCCAGGTGGGCACGGACCAGGTCCACCAGCGTGCCGCCGCGGATGCCGCTCCCCGGGTGGACCGCCAATCCCGAGGGCTTGTCCACCGCCATCATCCACCCGTCTTCCTGGAGGATTCGGAGCCGGGCGACCTCCTCGGGTGCGGGGGCCCGGGCGGGGACGGGCGTCTCGCCGAGAAGCGCTCGCTCGTCTCCCCGGACGGTCAGCACGTCCCCCTCGGCCAGCGGCTGCTCCGGGCGGGCCCGGCGCCCGTTCACCCGCACCTTCTTGGTGCGGATCATCTTCTGGAGGTGGCTGGCCGGGACGCGCGGCAGGCGCTGGCGGAGGACCTTGTCGAGCCGGACCCCAGCATGATCACTGTCGATGCGAAACTCGAGCATTTTCCTCGGGCGGCGGATGGAAGCACACCGATAGACTGTGGGTCCATTTATGCCGAAGACCTTCAAGATCGAGGATCTGCTGAAGAGTGGCTCCTCCGAGTGGAACAGGGCCCGGAAGGCCGGAACGGTCTCCACCGACCACACCGGCGCGACCTTCGAGAACCTCTTCTCCGCCAACACCGACCTGTCTGGCCTCGTCCTGGTGGGGTCGGAGTGGGACCGCTGCGACCTGTCCAAGGTCAGCTTCCGGGACACGGATCTGTCCAACGCCTACTTTCACGGAGGGAGGCTCCAGGACTGCGATTTCCGGGGAGCCAACCTGGACGGCGCGACGTTCGAGCGGCTGAAGCTCCTCCGGTGTGACTTCTCCGGCGCGCAAGGGCTGGAGTCGCTCGAGCTCGACGACGTGGACATGGATCGGGTGCACGGCCTGGACGGCGAGGAGGCCCCACCCCCGCCGCCGCCGCCGATCCACGGAAGCACCTCCTTCACCCGCGAGCAGCGCCAGGCCACGGTGGCCGCGCTCGCCGGTTCGAGCGGGGACGAGCCACCTCCGTTCCAGCCCCAGGATCCGCCGGGCACCCTGCTCTTCCGCGCCCTGAGGCGGCTCGGGTCGGTGCCGCCCTGGGTACTCGACGCTCCCGGGCTGCGTCCCCCGCTGCCCACCCGGCTTCCTCCCGGCGCGGGCCTCGAGTCGCTGCTGAGGGAGGCGGTGAAGCAGCGCCTCGAGGGCAGCCGGCCGGTGACCGATCCCGACGCGGTGAAGCGGGCGCAGAACGCGCTCCGCCTCGGCTCGAAGGAAGCGCCCTTCGCGGTCATGTACCTGCGCGAGGTCGGCGTCGAGCCGGCGTTCCGGTTCTCTGCGGCGAACGCCCTTCGCGAGCTGCTCCACGCCGAGCTGGAGGTGGACGACCACACCGGGGCGGTCGATCCTCGCGTGGCCGGGGCGATGTGGGAGCTGCGGCTGGCGCACAACGCCGAGGAGGCGCTGGGGGAGGTCCGACGGAGGCTCGCGGCGACCCAGCTCTTCGAGGCGCTCCTCGAGGCCGGCTTCACCCCGGAGAACAACTGGGACGAGGCGGTGGAGTCGCACGAATCGGCGCTGGACCTGGTCTCCATGGCCGTGGGGGACGACCGACAGGCGCTGGGAGAGGCGTTCTCCGCCTACGCCAACCTGCCGGAGGAGGCGCGGCTGAGGCGGCTGGCGTACCTGGCCGAGTCGGCGACGCACCTCGAGCAGCTATCGCGGCTGCCGGCGGGGACGGAGCCCGCGTGGCTGCAGGGCCCCGAGTTCCGCGAGTGCCACGACCGGGAGATGCTGACGCTGCAGGCGTTCCCGGCGGCCGACGTTCCCAAGCGGGTGCCCGAGCTCGCGCAGACCGAGCTGGGAGTGCCGGCGGGGAGCGTCCCGGAGGACAGCGAGGGGGATCTCTTCATCCACCTCCGGTGTCCGGTCTGCGGCAAGGAGAAGCTGCTGGTCCAGTCGCCCGAGGAGTGAACGCTGAGCCGCTCGGGTCCGGGGCGCTGGAGGGTCTGGAGAGCGCGACGCGGCCCGGCATTCAGCCGAACAGGTCGAGCTGCCGGACCGTCCCGAGCGGTCTGGCCTCGACGCCGCGCTCTCGCAGCGCCTTCGCCAGCTCCTCGGCGAATCCGTGGTGGGTCAGGACCTCGGACGCGCCGGTCGCCCTGGCGTAGGAGATCAGCCCCTCGAAGTCGGCGTGGTCCGAGAGCGGGAATGCCTCGTCCGCCCCGTAGCGGCGCGCCGTTCCACCGTCCACGGCCCACCCGGTGAGGATCGCCGTCCTCCGCGGAAAGGGCCGGAGCAGCCGCTCGAACTTCCAGACATGAGGCGGGAAGACGCCGACCTCGCCCGGGAGCCACGTCCCGTCGAAGCGGCGGACCGCCCCGACCTCCACGCCGAGCGAGCGGTAGACCTCGGCCACGGCGCAGACCGAGGAGTGCGCCACCACGCTGTGGCCCCGTGAGGTCAGCGCGCGGATGACCTCCTGGCTCTTCCCCAGGCTGTAGCCGAGCAGCACCGGGGTCGCGCTGCGCTCGAGGGTGGCGCGGGCGAATGCCTCGATCGCGTCGAGGACCTCGGCCTTGGGCGGGAAGCGGTACCGGGGATGGCCGAAGGTCGACTCGAGCACCAGCGTGTCACACTCGGCGACCTGCACCGGCTCTGCGGTGGAGGAGGCCTCGAGGTTGAGGTCCCCGGTGTAGGTGACCCGCTTCCCGTCGGAGCGGATGACCCGGAGCTGCGCCGAGCCGAGGATGTGTCCCGCCGGAAGTAGCTCCAGACACAGCGCCCCCAGATCGAACGGCCGGTTGTACGGCACCGGGAGACAGGAGGGCAGCGCGCCGAGGCGATGGGCCATGAGCCGGAGCGTCGCCCGCGTGGCGATGACCCGCTCGTGCCGGGCGATGTGATCCGAGTGGGCGTGGCTCACGAAGGCGAGCGGCGCCTTCCGGTGCGCGTCCAGCCAGAGCGCCGTGCCCGACAGATGAAGACCTCCGCGCCGCAACTCGACAGGCATGACGTGGGGCGGACTCTAGCGGAGAACCGCCGAGACCGGCTCGACTGCGGAGGGGGAGAACGAGCGCCCGTCGTTCATTGGAAAGGCGAGGGCAGTGCCGCCCGGGCCGCGCGACTCATACCCCGGGCCGCTGACAGCCCTCAGGACGCGGCCACCCGCCTCCGCGCCCACAGCACTCCGCCGAGCTCGGCCGCCACGATACCGAGGACGATGAGCGTCCCGCCCGCCAGCTCGCGCGTTCCGAGCCGCTCCCGGCCCACGAGCACCGACCAGATCGCCGCGAAGACCGGCTCCAGCGCGAAGATGAGCGCTGCCCGCACCGCCGACGTCCGCGCCTGCGCCCAGGTCTGGGCGAGCAGGCAGACCGCCGTGCTCAGAATGCCCGTGTAGAGCACCGCCCACCACAGCGCGGGCGAGGCCACGAGGTGGCGCGGCACGAACGGCAAGGCGAGCAGCGCCAGCAGCGCCACCACCCACAGCTGGGCGGCCACCAGCGGCGTCGAGCGATGGACCCGCGCCGCGGGCTCGAGCAGCACGATGTAGAAGGCGAAGGCGATCGCGCAGGCGATGGTCAGGAGATCTCCCTTCGCCGTCTCCCCGCTGCTCCCCGCCATCCCCCCGGTCAGGAACCACAGCCCCGCCACCGCGAACGCCACCCCGAGCAGCACCGGCGGGCTCGGCCACTTCCGGAACAACAGCAGGCCGACGAAGGGCACCAGCAGCACGCTCAGCCCGGTGAGGAACCCGCTGCGCGACGGCGTCGTGTACTGCAGGCCCATGGTCTGGGTGATGAACCCCACGAACAGGATCACCCCCAGCCCCACCCCGGCCAGCAGTAGCCGCCGGTCGGCCAGCGCACGCCAGTCGCGCACCGTGAGCAGCGAGGCCCCCACGACGAAGCGGAGGACCAGGAAGGTGAACGGGTCGGCCAGCCGGACCGCGTCCTGGACCACCACGAAGCTCGCGCCCCAGATGGCGGTCACCACCACCAGCACACCGTCGGCGAGCGCCGCCTTCTCTGCGCGATCGTTCACGGGACGAAGAAGAAGACGAGGGCCAGGATGGCGTAGACGCCGATCAGCATCGCGCCCTCGAGCCAGTGGGTCTCACCGTCGAGCGTCACCAGCGCCGTCGCTCCCACCGCCAGCGCCAGGGACATCACCTCGAGGTGGCTGAACTCCAGGGTGATGGGATGCCCGAGCGGTCCGGAGAGGAAGACCAGCAGCGGCGCCACCAGGAGCGCGATCTGCTTGCTGCTCTCGAAGCAGATGGAGACCCCGACCTCCAGCTGCCTGTCCAGCGCCAGGAGCACCGCGGTGCTGTGCTCGGCGGCGTTCCCCACGATCGCGATGACGATGACGCCGACGAAGGTGGGGGTGAGCCCCCAGGTCTCCATCACCATCTCCAGCGACCCGACCAGGAGCTCGGAGACCACCACCGTGGCCGCGGTGCTCACCAGGAGCACGCCGATGCCGAGCCCGAGCGACCACCGTTTCGCCTCTGCCGGACCTTCGCCCTCGAGCTCGGCCTCGACCGCGTCCGCGCCCTCGAACAGCTGGTGGTGCGTGCGAACCGAGAACAGAAGGCTCAGCCCGTAGAGCACGACCAGAATCCCCGAGACCCAGAGCGACAGCGGGGCCATGAGATGAGTGACCGAGGCGCCCAGGCTGGCGTGGAACAGGTCGGGCATGATCAGCGCCACCACCGCCAGGTACATCAGCGCCGAGCTGGAGAGCGCGGCCGTCGCGTTGAACTTGGGCCGCGGCTCCTTGAGTCCCGCCGCCAGCGCGGCCGCGCCGAACACGAAGAGGAGGTTTCCGAGGATGCTCCCGGTGATCGACGCCTTCACCACCGCCGTCTGACCGGCCTTGAGCGCGGCGATGCCGATGATCAGCTCGGCCGCGTTGCCGAAGGTCGCGTTGAGGAGCCCGCCCAGTCCTGGCCCGAGGTGACCGGCCACCGCCTCGGTCGACGTTCCGATCCACCGCGCCAGCGGGATGAGCGCCAGCGCGGCCAGGACGAACACCCACGTTCCGGCATGCAGCCAGGCGGCCACGGCGGTCGCCGGCACGAAGACCAGCAGGGCCAGGAAGACGATGTCCGCGCCGCCGAGGCGCAGACTTTGCGTGGGAGCCGTCACGAGCGGGAGGGCTGCTTCTCGCCGGTCCCCTTCCCTGGATCAAGCTGGTAAAGCGTCGGAGCGACCGGAGGTGGTGGCCATGGGTGAGCGTTCTCCGCGGAACATGAGCGACTACGAGGCCGAGTACGCGGCCTTCCGGTGGGATCGGCCGACCCGCTTCAACTTCGCGATCGACGTCGTGGACCGCTGGGCCAGCGAGCGGCCCGACGCGCCGGCGATGCTCCACTGCGACGATCGGGGAAACCGCAAGGTCTACAGCTGGCGCGAGCTCGCCGAGCGCTCGGTCCACGCGGCGCTCTTCCTCCGCGAGCGCGGGCTCGGCCCGGGCGACGGGGTCTTCACCATGCTGCCCCGCCTCGCCGAGTGGTGGATCCTCGCCCTCGGCTGCATGCGCGCCAACCTCGTCCTGATGCCCGGGACCACCATGCTCACCGGGAAGGACGTGAAGTACCGGCTGGAGCTCGGCCGGGCCCGGGCCGTCGTCACCACCGCCGAGCACCAGTCCAAGTTCGAGGTCGGCGCGCACGCCGACGTCATCGCCTGGATCACCACCGACGAGGCGGCCGCCCCGTGGGTCCGCTTCCGCAGCCAGACCGTGGACGGTGCACGCGCCGCCGAGTTCCCCGACACCGCCGCCGACGATCGGATGCTCGTCTACTTCACCAGCGGCACCACCGGCATGCCCAAGATGGTGCCGCAGACCCACGCCAGCTACGGCATCGGCCACGGCATCACCGGCAAGTACTGGCTCGACCTCGGGCCGGACGACATCCACTTCACCCTTTCCGACACCGGCTGGGCAAAGTGCGCCTGGGGGAAGGTCTACGGGCCATGGAGCCAGGGCGCGTGCTCGGTGGTCTACGACTTCCGGGGACGGTTCGATGCCAGGGCCCTGCTCGACCTCCTGGTCCGGGAGAAGGTCTCCACCTTCTGCGCTCCCCCCACGGCCTGGCGGGCCGTGGTCCTCGAGGATCTCGGGAAGTGGTCCTTCCCGGCGCTTCGTCACGTCATCAGCGCGGGCGAGCCGCTCAACCCCGAGGTCATCGACGCCTGGAAGCGCGCCACCGGCCTCACCATCCGCGAGGGCTACGGGCAGACCGAGACCGTCGCCATCGTCGGCATGTTCCAGTGCTTGCCCTTCAAGCCCGGGTCGATGGGCAAGCCCTCGCCCGGTTTCGACGTCCGCATCATCGACCACGAGGGCCGCGAGGTCTCCACCGGGCAGGAGGGCGACATCGCGGTCCGGGTGAAGCCCGAGCGGCCGGTGGGAATGTTCGCCGGCTACCTCGGCGACGAGGCCACCAACGCCGCCGCGTTCCGGGGGGACTTCTACGTCACCGGCGACCGCGCCGTGCGCGACGAGGACGGATACCTCTGGTTCGTGGGGCGCGCCGACGACGTCATCAAGACCTCGGGCTACCGGGTCGGTCCCTTCGAGGTCGAGTCCGCGCTGCTCGAGCACCCCGCGGTCGCCGAGTCCGCGGTCGTCGGCGTGCCGGACGAGAAGATCGGCCAGCGCATCAAGGCCTTCGTCGTGGTCAAGCCGAACGTGGTCGCCTCCGACGCCCTGGCCACCGAGCTCCAGGAGCACGTGAAGCGCACGACCGCGCCGTACAAGTACCCGCGCGAGATCTCCTTCGTCACCGAGCTGCCCAAGACGGTGAGTGGGAAGATCCGCCGCGTCGAGCTGCGCCAGAAGCGCTGACCCGTAGGCGACTGTGCGCTGGCAGCGTGAACGTCCGCCCCCGCCGGACGGCAGCTGGCAGATGCGCCCGGTGTCGACCGGCACCCCCTGGAGGTCTCGAAAAACCGAGTTCCACGGAGAGTGCCGTTCAACGTAGA